>JAMCWE010000170.1 GCA_023475265.1 Bacteroidota bacterium | reverse complement strand
ACATATCTCTACCGATTATAATACCTCCGCAATTTCTATTTCATTAAACGAAGAAGAGTAATCTTTTTTCCATCCTTATTCATAATTGACCAAACACCTGCCAAAGTAATTAGAAATATTGAACAGCACTTTTTAAAATCACCTAATACCAATATCTATCATTCAAAAGGATTAATCCTTTTTTCATCCGTTAGAGTCATTTAATGTTTGACTTATTATCTATACTTTCCTAAAATTAAAACTGGCTAGTAACATTAAATTTTTTAAAGGATAATTCTCATAGTAAATTAATTTTTAAGTCATCTAACAATATGCTTGTATTTGGAACGCATGAATATTTTATAACGCTGTTCAATTCCACTAATCCAACCTGCTTTACGGTAGGCAGATTTCCCTTTGATGGAATCCCTTCAGGACATAAGTTGCATAACATTGTTTAATACCAAAAAGTAAAATTTATAATAGGTGTCGATATGATCCGTAAGCTTCAAGTTGGGATAATAGATCTTGTATCCAAAAAGCCGAATAAAAAATTATTTGCACGCATAATGAATGCTAACTTTGCAAGCATAATGCCTCAAGTGATTGGAGTATGGTGTGAAGAAGAAGGACATAACGTAACATATATTTGTTATACAGGCAAAGAAGACTTGATGAAAGAATTGCCGCAAGATGCAGATATTGTATTTATCGGTGCATTTACCGAATCCGCACTAACAGCTTATGCTTTAAGTAATCTCTTGCGTTCGCGCGGCGCTGTTACCGTTTTAGGAGGTCCGCATGCACGCTGCTATCCGGAAGATGCATTAAAATATTTTGATTATGTTACTGGATTTACTGATAAAAATATTATTAAGGAAATTTTATACGACTGCTCTCCTCATCGTCCTGCCGGATTATATCTCGATGCCATACATCAACCTAAATCACTTCCCGGAGTAAAAGAACGATGGAAATTTATTGAGCCGACCTTAAGGAAAGCTCCGCTAATTAAGATGGTTCCTATGCTCGGCAGCTTAGGCTGTCCTTATACATGCAGCTTCTGCATTGATTCTACCGTAGCTTATCAGCCGTTGAACTTTGATGTTATGAAGGAAGATTTATCTTTTCTTCTTACAAAGTTTAAACGCCCTCTTGTCGGATGGCATGATCCGAATTTCGGAATACGGTTTAACGAATACATGGATGCAATTGAGGAGGTTGTACCCGAAAATCATATTGACTTTATTGCTGAAAGCAGCTTATCGCTTCTATCAGAACCTCATGTAAAAAGACTTAAACGAAATGGATTCGGAGCCATGCTGCCGGGTATAGAATCATGGTTTGATCTTGGGAATAAATCAAAGACTGGAAGCTTAACCGGAATGGATAAAGTAAAGCATATTGCAGAACAGGTGAATATGATCTTACGATATATTCCTTATGTGCAAACCAATTTTGTTTTGGGACTCGATTCCGACAAAGGCGAAGAACCGTTTGAACTTACAAAAAAATTCGTCGATCTTACTCCGGGTGCGTTTCCCGGTTACTCACTATTATCTGCTTTTGGACAAGCAGCGCCGCTCAATCTTGAATATCAACAATTAAACAGAGTAATTCCTTTTCCATTTCATTTTCTGGATAACAATCATGCAATGAATATTAAACCGAAAAATTATTCATGGCCGGAATTTTATTCTAATACTATTAGTCTTGGTGAGCATACATTTTCATGGGGTGCAATACTTAAGCGGTTGGCTGCTACTAAAGCATTCATTCCGCGGTGGATGAATGTTGTACGTGCAATATCGGAAGAAGGTTTCGGCAGGGTTGCCCATAATAAAAAAATATTAATGCACCTAAATTCCGATATTAAATTCCGTGATTACTTTGAACAAGAGACAACAGAACTTCCACAGTTCTATATGGACATCATTAAAAATGAAGTTGGACCGCTGTGGCATTGGCTTCCAGAGGGCGCAATATTCCACGATCAGAATGCGTATCTAAAATCTTCGGCAAAACGAATTGCTGTATAGAAAAATATTTTCATCAACTTAAAATTGATATTGATATTAAGATAATTAGGGTTAGTCCCTTTTTCATCCCTTTGATCGATTGAATTCTCATCTTTCAATTTATAATTTTTTTTATGAAGAAAATTAGATTGTTATTAATCGAAGATAACCGGCTTCTTCGTGATGGAATTATTGCGATGCTAAAAAAACAAAGCGATATTAAAATTATTGCTGCATCGGGGAATAATGAAAATACCATTACAAAAATCCGGCAGCTTAAACCGAACATAATTCTTTTAGACTCAGGATTGCGCAGCCGGAATAGCTTGACTTTGGTTGAGGTTGTAAAAAAAGATTTCCCTAACGCAAAAGTAATCGTAATGGATCTCGCACCTGTGCAAGGAGACATAAATCTATTTGTCAAAGCCGGCGCATCAGGATTTATTTTAAAAGATGCAACGCTTGACGATTTTCTTGTAACCATTAGAACAGTTGCAGAAGGCTCAAATGTACTTCCGCCTAACTTGAACGAATCTCTATTTACCAAAATTGTAGAACATGCACTTAAAGGCGGCAAATTAAAATTGAAAGAAGCGGTTCGTATGACAAAACGTGAGCGTGAGGTTATCGGATTAATCGGCGATGGATTAAGCAATAAAGAAATCGGTCAGATGCTGCGCGTTTCAACTTTTACTGTAAAGAGCCACATTCATAACATAATGGAAAAGCTTGCTTTGCATACTCGATTGGAAGTAGCAAACTATTCATACTCAACCGGAACATTGAAAAAAATTGCAAATAATATTACAACTGCAAAATGAAAATTTATGCCTTTCATAATTTCAGATTAACAAAGATTGTATAGCTATGTTTGGCATATAAAGTATATATTAAACCATAATATTTCAGAATTAATCTTTAAGAGGAAATAAAATGAGCAAAGGTCAGGACAGCAAAAAGAGTTCTAAAAAAGAACCAACCAAAACAATGAAAGAAAAAAAAGCAGCTAAGAGAGAAAAGAAGAACGAAAAGAAAAATCATGGACTGCTGGGATAGTAAAATTGTTCCAGTTTTAATTCATCCTATCCATGGATGTTTTATTTCTGATGATCACTTATTTCCCAGCAATAACTTGCCTAATGAACGAATTCATTCGGCAAGCAGGTTAAGTATCTACGATGTTTTTTAATGATAGATATTGGAAGGCTAACATACCCACTAATATTTAAAAGATTTTGCTATAACTAAACTATCTTTATTTTACTTTTTGCAGTCGAGAGTTTCAATTATGCAGTTAGGAATTTTTTTTTTGCAGTAAAGAATTTCTACTATATAGTAGGCTGTTTCTTTCTTACAGTTGAGAATTTCAAGTGTGCAGTAAGGTTTTTCCTATTTGCAGTAGAGAGTTTCTTCTTTGCAGTAAGGTTTTGTTTACTTACAGTAACATTTTTCCAATTTATTGCGGCTTATTTTATAAATGAAGAAGTATTCATTAAGCTGTAGAGAGCTTTTTTCTTAAAAATAAAGCTCTGTTTTTTGATGACAGAGCTTTATTTATTAGCAAAATGAGGGATATTGATATTTATTTATTGCCTACTTTAACAAATTTTAATCCGCTCATTTGTGAAGCTGAAACATTATTAGAAGTTTCTTCCGTAGGCGCTACGGCGTCTGCTGGAGGAGGATCGTTCTTAGGTGTTGCACTTTCCCCCTGGAGTTTCCGAGCGAAAGTTTTTGCATTGCTGGCTGCCTGCTTAGGAACGTCACTTGCCTCAAGCGCATTCACTACACGAGTGACAAGCTTGCTTAAAGGTTCAAAAACAATTTCCCTTGCACCAACTGCATTTGACCAGGGAGTATATGCAGTGTTAACCGCTGTTAAAGTACCGACGGCGGTAGTGTACAGAGTGTTGAGAGCTGTGAGCTGAATAGTTGGTTTGTTGGGGTTGTAGCTTGCGCCGTAACCGGTGCAGAATGAGATGAGGTCTTCAAAGTTAGCTACGTTCTTTGCATGACCCGTTTCTGTTGCTGCCATAGAACATGTCCCTTTTAAGTTATTGAAAAATATGTTAGTTAAATTGCCATGCAAGTTTAAATAAGAAATGGAATAAAGATGCAAGTGGGGGGAGGGAAAAATATTTTTCCCTTTTCAACCAAAGGGAATTATGACAGTGATATTACACAGTGTCTTTTTATTTATTAAAGTGTTTAAGAAGTTTTAATTAGTATTCCATTCGATTAATTGGTTTTGTATTCCTTTGATGTCCTTTAATATGTCATGTTCCCAAATAATAAATAATCTTTTATTAAGCTCATTTACAACAATATCTTTTTTAATTTTATCATTAGCTATGTTCTTTTTTTGAACTGGTTTTAATTTTTCAATGTAGGGATAAAAACGTGGATCAGCATACCGGAAAACTCATCTTGATCCAATTGATAGCTATCTGCAACGCGCTTAAAAATTTCAATTGATTTTTCTAACTCTCTAACCTTTTCTGTTTGATCTTTCAATTTTTTTTCATTTAAAGCATAGCCTTTTGCCAGGTAATCCTTTAAAATTTTGTTTGCCCAAATTCTGAACTGAGTTCCCCGCTTTGATTTAACACGATAACCGACAGAGATGATAACATCCAGGTTATAATATTTTATTTCTCTTTTTACATTTCTATTCCCTTCTTTTTGAACTACCGGGAAATGCTCGGTAGTTGAATTTTCATCTAATTCGCCTTCATGAAAAATATTCTTGATATGCAGACCTATTGTATCAGAATCTTTGTGGAATAGTGCAGACATAAGTTTCTGTGAAAGCCAGACAGTTTCGCCTGTTAAGTTTACTTCAATAGCAGTATCGCCTTCGGAGGATTTATAAATTACAACTTCACCCCTTGATTCCTTTGAATCATCTATTTTTTTTCTCTATCAATCATTTAATAAATCTCACTTCAAATGATAGTTAAAAATAGATTACTCCATAGCCTTTTGCAATTCTTCTCTTCTTGCTTTAAGTCCCAAAGAAACAACAATTAAAAACGCAGAAAATATTCCAACCATAAGGTAAGCATATTGAAGCCCTGCCATTCCGCCGCCTTGAGAAGCTGCAAGTGCACCGACAAGCGCACCGCCGAAAAGCTGCCCTACTCCGGTAAATAATCTTAATAATCCTTGTGCAGATGCTCTTTCAGATTCCTTGGATTCATTTAACATAATGTAACGAAGAGGTGCGCCGATAAGGAATCCGCTACCCAATCCAATTAGTGAAGCTGAGATATAAAATCCAGAAAGAGTATTTGAGGCATACGCAAGCCCGAACATTCCTCCGGCAAGTAAAGTTGTTCCGGTAATCAATACAACTTTAGAACCTAACTTATCAAGCATTCTTCCCGCTGAAGGTGAGCCAATTGCCATAGTTAAAACTATTGGTATAAGCATAAAGCTTGCCTGGGAAGTAGTAACACGAAAAGTAGAAACAAGCAAAGGAGGAACAAACACTACTGCGGCTTCGGTAATACCGGCGCCTATTGCGAGTATGCTGACTAAGCTGACTTGCCGTGAAGTTAACAGCTTCATTCTTAACAGCGGATCAGTTGTTCTCTTTTCATTCATTATAAATATAGGAAGCAGAACCAGCGAAATAATTATGAATGGCAGAACCTCCGGTGAAGTTATGCTGCTGATAAATTCAGAAGAATTTATTTGATTAAAACCGTAAGCAAGAAGAGCTAAGATAACGGAAATAAGAATTGTTCCTTTCCAATCAAACTTAGCACTCTGTTTTCTTTCACCCGCTGGAATAAACTTAAACGTCAACAATATAATTACAATTGCAATTGGAATGTTTATAATGAAAAGCCAATGCCAGCTTAATAGTAATAATACTCCTGCTATTGCCGGACCAATAATAAACGCAATTCCAAATACAGCTCCAATTAATCCAAGAGCGCTGCCGCGTTTATCTTCCGGAAAAGTATCACCGATAACTGCGCTAGCAACCGGGAAGATTCCGCCAGCGCCAAATCCTTGAATTGATCTTCCTACAATCAGTATGCTGAAGTTAGGAGATAATGAAACTATTAAAGAGCCAGCAGCGAAAAGAAAAACATCAAGTATATAAATTTTCCGGCGGTCCATTGTATCGGAAAGCTTTGCCATCAACGGAGTGCCGACTAAATTAAATAAAACATAAACAGCAAAAATCCAGGCTACTGTTCTTTCATCAATATTAAATTGCTTTTGTATTGCCGGCAGTGCCGGACCCACAATAGCAATATCAAGCGCTCCCATAAGCACGCCGATAAATAAAACAGATAAAATTTTATTTCGCTGTTTAGAATCTATTGTTTGCATATCTCGTCTTTACAAGTAAGATTAATTTTATTGTTAAATTGTCATATTGCTTAATTGCTTCATCGATTAACAATCCATCTATTTAGCAATTGAACAATTAAATTTTGGTTTTACCATAAAGCTTACGTTACAGATTAAAACGAGAACGGCTTCTCCCTATTCCCATCAAAATCAGGTCGATACGTTTCAAAGCTCTCCATCTCTTGCGTCCAGCCATTTACTAATCCATATTTATCAAGAAGTCTTAAAACACGATCATATTCAGATTCTCTAATTGTTCTGTCTATTAGAATATCACGCTTTGCCATAAAGGTCGGGTAATATTGCGACATAACAGAGATATGAATTTTAGGACTTAACTCTTCTGCTATAAACTTAAATACCTTTTCCGTTTCGGATAGATCATTCGGCAGTACAAGATGCCTAATGATCAGACCTCTGACAACAACATCACCGTCATAAACTAATTCATCGCCTACTTGCCGGTACATTTCTTTAACTGCCAGCGCTGTCTTTTCAAAATAATCATCAACCTTGGAATACTTTTTTGCATATTCATCATTGCCATATTTGAAATCGGGAAGATAAATATCAATTACTCCGTCATAAAGCTTCAGCATATCTACAGAATCATATCCATTTGTATTATAGATGATCGGAAGCTGCAATCCTTTTTCGGCAGCCAGGTAAATTGATTTTAATATCTGAGCAGAAAAATGAGTCGGTGAAACTAATCCGATATTATGGCATTGTTTCTCTTGGAGTTCAATCATAATGTCAGCTAGTCTATCAAATGATATTTCGTTCTTCTTTTCTTCTTTCCAATTTTGACTTATACTATGATTCTGGCAGAATACACATTTCAAATTACAGTTACCGAAAAAGATATTGCCAGCGCCTCTTGTTCCGCTTAATACCGGCTCTTCTCCAAAGTGCGGAGTGTAAGAAGAAACGATTGGAAGATACCCGCTTATACATTTGCCAAGTTCATCCACAGTGCGGTCAACCAAGCAATTACGCGGACAGCTAGTACAAGATTGCAGAATTTTATCCGTCTGCATTGCTCTTTCTTTCAACTCGCCGGACTTAAAAAGCTTTATGTAGGAAGGCTCAAAACTCATAAGCTATTTTATAAAAATTAAACGTGTAAATTTACTAAATACCATATTAATCCGATAAACAAAACTTTTTAATGTGAGATAAGTAATTCCTACATGATTAGATAGGAATGCTTAACATAAGATTCAATTTAGGAGTAAAATACCTTCGTTTGTGTAGTAGCTAGAGATTCTTTAAATGATTAGTTTTTGTTTAAGATAGTAAAAATTAACTCCTGATAAGATACCTTTACCGACAACGCCGGATTAAATATCCGGCGTTTTTTATATAATAAAATTACGGCAGATCTTCTCCTCTTCCCGCAATAAATAATTTGTACCATTCATATCTGCTGAGTTCAAGCGAATCAGCTTGGCAAATTGCTTTTATCTTTTCCGGTCGTCTTGTCCCGATTACCGGTTGAATCTTTGCCGGATGTTTCAAGAGCCAGGCGGCGATAACCGCTTCAACAGAAACATTTTTATTTTTTGCAATCTCCAAAATGACTGTAGAAAGATTCTTAGAAAAATCATCATTTATGTTTTCAAAAGCTCCCACAGCAAGCGGCGACCATGCTTGAATTGTTATATCATGAAGCCTGCAATATTCAAGCGTTCCTTCGCCGCGAATAAATTCCACCGGTTTTCTTTGATTAGTAATTACGCCGGCATTTATCAAATCAGAATGAATTAAATTAATTTCTAATTGATTTACCACCAGCGGCTGATCTACAAATTTCTTAAGCAGATCAATCTGAAAACCTGTATGATTGCTAACGCCAAAATATTTTACCTTTCCAATTTGATGAAGCTCATCAAATGCTTTTGCAACTTCTTCCGGTTCAACTAAAGGATCAGGGCGGTGAAGTAAGAGGATATCAAGATATTCGGTTTTTAATCTTTTCAAGATTTCATCAACTGAATTTTTAATATGCTCGTATGAAAAGTCAAAACGATGCGGCGCATCCGGCGTAGGATCACCGGTAAATCTAATTCCGCATTTCGATTGAAGAATTATTTTATCACGCAGTCCCGGATGTTCTTTCCATATTTCAGAAAACATTTCTTCCGATTTGCCTCGTCCATAAATGTCTGCATGATCGAACATGTTAATTCCTTGTTCCAATGCCGCATTTATTGTCTTAACGGCTTCGCGTTTCATTTCACTTTCTGAAAGTTCAGCGCGGTTGCGGTTATTGCCAAGGTTCATACAGCCATAAATAATTCTTGTAGGATTAAGGTCTGTGTTTAATATTTTTTGTGTCTGCATTTCGTTACCTCAAAATTGATTATCAAAAATAAATATTATCTTTAATTAATACCCAAAAGAAAAGTTATCTTGAACAAGTATTATTATTTTTTTGCTGAATATTTCAAAATGATGTTGTAAATTCATTCCCAATTTTAACGAACTCTAGGCAAACAAAATGAGTAAATCATACGATCCAAGAATGCATTCCGCAGAACACATTCTAAACCAAACGATGGTTAGAATGTTTAACTGCGGGCGTTCATTCAGCGCACACATTGAAAAGAAAAAATCTAAATGCGATTATCATTTCAACCGCAATTTAACTTCCGAAGAAATCATTGAGCTTGAAAAACGAGTGAATGAAGTAATCTCATCTAATGCAGAAGTTCATGAAGAATTTTTTCCAAGAGATGAAGCACAAAAAGTATTTAACTTGGAAAGATTACCCGACGATGCCGGCAATACAATCAGGATAATTAAAATTGGAAATTATGATTCATGTCCATGCAGCGGAATGCATATCAAATCAACAAGCGAAATTGGAAAGTTTAATATTATTTCTACGGGTCACGAGGATGGAGTTCTTAGGATAAGATTTAAATTAAATGATTAAAAAATTTTTACGAATTAATTTTTAGACTAACTCTTCACTTGCCAATGGAAAAGTAAGTATAACATCCGTCCCTTTATTTTTAACGCTTTGAATATCAAATTTACCGCCGAGAATATTTGTAAGCTTGTAGGCAATTGTTAATCCAAGTCCGGCGCCTTCATATCTTCTAATGTATGCGTCTTCTTCTTGAACGAATGGCTCCAATAATTTCTTTATATCTTTTTCCTCAATACCTTTGCCAGTATCTGATATAATAATTTCCACATTGTTATCAACTGTTTTTGATTGAATACTTACTTCGCCGTAATCTGTATATTTCAAAGCGTTTTCAATTAAAGATGAAATAATTTTTTCAAGCTTGAACCAATCAGTTTTTATATTTAACTCATTTTCTTCAAGCTTCAATTGAAAATTTAATTTCTTGTTTTGTGCCTGTTCAATAT
>JAMCWE010000167.1 GCA_023475265.1 Bacteroidota bacterium | reverse complement strand
GGGGGGGGGTAAGCTCCTTAGTGCGACAAATTACTTTTTTTACCTCTGTAATCTATTAAAAAACAATAACTTAATTTTTAAATATTTTTCAGGGGACAAGTCAGGACTAATAATCACTCACCTTACGCATTATTTGGTTTCCCATAGCCACGACTTTTAAGTCGTGGATTAAATAAGATACTTACAATTTGGCTTTAGCCACATTTTGAATCCATTTGGGGCTAAAGCCCAAGTATCCGGAGCGCCTTATATTTCCACGACCTGAAGGTCGTGGCTATAAACTCCACCCCATGCGTAAGGTGAGTAATCATTTAGTTTTGATCTGTATTTAATTTTGCAGCCGAAACAATATGCAAAGCAACTTTCGAAGTTACATTTAATTTTCGGTGAGCTTCAAGGTTATATCAGAATTATCCAAATCCATTCAACCCAACAACAGCAATCAGCTATCAACTTTCAGCGTACAGCTATGTAACGCTAAAAGTCTACGACATACTTGGCAACGTGGTAAAGACACTTGTTGACGGATATAAATCTCAAGGCAAGTACTCAATAACCTTCGATGCAAGCAATCTTTCAAGCGGAATATATTTTTACAGAATGACGGCGGGAAGTTATGTTGAGATGAAAAAACTTATTTTGCTGAAATAGCTAAACCCAGAAGATTATAAATTCTGACCGAATATTTGATTCATATATTCACGGAATATGTCACATCGCAATTGCCAATCGTGGATAGTGCCTGGACGAATATCCAATAAATGATTTACATCTTTAAGGTTAAGCAGCCCGGAAATTTTTTTATTCTGTTCAAGATTCTCATCCGATTCCCCGGCTGCTAAAAAAATATTTATACTTTTAATTCTATTTAGATACCAGTCGTCTTTAAGTCCGGGCAGATAATCCGGCGGGTTGTTGAAATAACAATTGTCATCGTAATAATTTTCTAAAAATTGTTTTATATCAAATAATCCATCGATGCAAATTAGATGATTGACTTTATCCGGATGTTTAAAGGAAGTATTTAATGCGTGGTACGCACCGAAGCCAAATCCAGATAATGCAACTTTTTCGCCGCCGGTTTCATGTTTAGCAAAATCAATTATGTCGAACAGAACAACATTTTCGTAACCGACATAGGATTTAGCGCGGTCGACCGGCGCGATCGAGAAGTTATTCCAAATTAGATAATCAATTGTTTGAGGGCAGTAAATTTTTATTTTGCCGGCATCTAAAAGGTTTGAAACACTTTCAATTATTCCGTTGTCTTTTAATTCGTAAAATGTTCCATTAAGAGTCGGAAAAATAATTACAGGAAAACCGTCCTGCCCATACACAAGCATTTCAAATTCGTGCTCAAAATACTGCGAGTGCCATTTATGATATTCTTCTTTCAAGATTTATAACCGGCAAGTTTGTGGAAATTATATTTAATCAAATATATCGAAATTATTATTCAAGTGGGGTAATAATTAAGTGAAAAATATTTTATGATAAATTGATATGAGCTAAAACCTAATCACTTTCGGCGATAATTGTTAAATTGTCTAATTGCTAAAAACAATTTAGCAATTAAGCAGTTTAACAATTTAATAGTTGTGAATTCAAATTGAAATTCTTTTGATATTCAACTATTTTTAGCTTCCTTTAAATGTGATTGATATGCAAACTCCACTGATGACGCAATATAATAAGATTAAAGCATCTTATCCCGATACAATTCTTTTATTCAGGATGGGTGACTTTTTTGAGACTTTTGAAGAAGATGCAAAAATTGCCGCAAAAGTTTTAGGAATAACATTAACCAAGCGAGCCAATGGCGCTGCTGAAGATGTTCCGCTTGCCGGATTTCCGCATCACGCAATTGATACTTATTTGCCGAAGCTTGTTAGAGCCGGTTATCGCGTTGCTGTTTGCGAACAAGTTGAAAACCCAAAGTTTGCCAAAGGAATTGTAAAAAGAGAAGTAATTGAAGTTGTTACTCCGGGAGTTGCATTTTCCGAAAAGCTGCTCGATCATAAAAAAAATAATTACTTGATGGCAATTTGTATAAAGGATGAATTTGCAGGAATTTCTTTCTGCGATATTTCCACCGGAGAATTTTTTACTTATGAAGTGCAATCAAATTTAGTTCAGCAGCAGATAGAAACGATTTCACCGTCGGAAGTTCTCGTTCAAAAAAAAGATAAGGATGAATTAACTTCGATCATACATAAGATAAACCAGTCAATACGAGTTTCAAAAATAGATGATTGGATTTTTAATTATGAATACGCAAAAGAGCTTCTTGTAATGCAGTTTAAGACTGTTAATCTAAAAGGATTTGGAATTGAAAATTTTCAAGCTGGAATTATTGCTGCAGGTGTTATTCTAAATTATTTACAGGAAACACAAAAGGAAAACATTTCTCATCTAAATAAAATTTCGGCTTACAATCCTTCCGAATATATGGCGTTGGATTATTCGACGAAAAGAAATTTAGAAATTACATTTTCGATGCATGACGGCGGGCGGGAAGGATCGCTGATTTCTATCCTGGATAAAACAGAAACGGCAATGGGCGGAAGACTTTTGAAGAAATGGATTTCTGCTCCTCTGCGCAAGCTTGATATGATTGTTAAACGGCAAGAGAGTGTTCAAGATCTTTTAGAAAATAAATCTGCAAGAAAGAAAATAATTGAAGAGCTAAAAGAGATCGGCGATCTCGAAAGATTAATTTCAAAAGTCTGCACTGGCAGAGCAAATCCAAGAGAAATAATTGCCGTAAAAACTTCGCTTCAGAAAATCCCTATAATTAAAGAGCATTTGAATTCTGCAAAAGTTAAAACTCTTTCTCAGATTTCCGATGGCTTGGAACCGCTTGAACGATTAGTTGAAAAAATTCAAAATGCTGTGGTTGATTCGCCACCGTTAAATTTAGTAGACGGCGGTGTTATTAAAAGTAATTTTAGTCCCGAATTAGACGAGTTGAGAGACATTTCACTTCACGGAAAAGATTGGATTGCAAATCTTCAAAAATCAGAAAGAGAACGAACAGGAATTCCATCACTTAAAGTAAATTTTAATAAAGTGTTTGGATATTATATTGAAATAAGCCATGCACACAAAGAAAAAGTCCCGGCAGATTATATTCGTAAACAAACTTTAGTTAATGCTGAAAGATTTTTAACACCGGAATTAAAAACATACGAAGAGAAGATTCTAAACGCCGAAGAAAAAATTTACGAGCTTGAATCTCAATTGTTCAATGAAATAAGATTAACAGTTGCAGCAGAAGCTGAAAGCATTCAACAAAATGCGCGACTAATTGCTATGCTTGATTGTTTTATTTCATTTGCAGAATGCGCGGAACAATACAATTATGTTAAGCCGGTGTTAAGCGAGAATTCTAAAATTGAAATTAACGAAGGAAGGCATCCGGTTGTAGAACGAATTCTTCCACCGGGTGAAAAGTATACTGCTAATAGCTGTATGCTGGAAAATGAAAGCGATCAAATTATAATTCTTACCGGGCCGAACATGGCCGGTAAATCGGTTTACTTAAGACAAATCGGTTTGATTGTTTTGCTTGCACAGATTGGTTCATTTGTGCCGGCAAAAGAAGCTCATATTGGAATCGTCGATAGAATTTTTACAAGAGTTGGCGCAAGCGATAATATTTCGGCAGGTGAAAGTACATTTTTAGTTGAGATGCAGGAAGCCGCAAACATTTTAAATAATGCAAGTCCCCAAAGTTTAATTCTTCTCGATGAGATCGGAAGAGGAACAAGCACGTTTGATGGGATTTCAATTGCGTGGGCTTTAACAGAATATCTTCATGAAAATCCCGATGTAGCTGCGAAAACACTTTTTGCAACTCATTATCATGAATTGAACGAGATGGCTGAACTATTTTCCCGCATAAAAAATTATAAAGTTGAAGTCCGCGAGCATGAAGACAAAGTTTTCTTTCTTCACAAAGTAAGTTCCGGAAGAGGCGACCATAGCTATGGAATTCAAGTTGCACAGATGGCGGGGTTGCCGATGTTTGTAACAAAACGTGCTAAAGAAATTCTTACTAATTTGGAAAGTAAAGAGCTAACTCCTTATGAAGAGAAAAAAGAAAAATTAAAAAGGTTACGACAAGAAAATGATAATCAAATAAGTTTATTTGAAATTCGTGATGATAAAATTAGAAACGAAATTGACGACATCGAAATAAATAATCTCACACCACTTGAAGCTTTGAACAAGCTGCATGAATTAAAGAAAAAAGTTAAAGACAATGCGTAAGAGGTATTTAAACCAAAATATAATTTTAATCATTTTAATTCCGATTATTTTTCTTATGGAGTCGTGCGGAAGAAGTTATTCTCCCGAACAAAAAAAATATATTGAAGATATTGAGAAGTTTAGAAAAGAAAAGAATGATTACATGAAGAACAGTAAGGACTCTCCATTTAATCAGGATAAAAATGCAGTCTTCCATCCATTAAAATATTTTGATGTTAATCCGGATTTTGTTTTTAAAAGTAAGTTATACAGAAATACTATTCCCGATACAATAACAATTTTCGGAACAAAAGGAGAAGCGCGAAAAGCTATTAGATTTGGATATGTTAAATTTTCATACGAAAATAAAAATTATAAATTAAATGTATACAAAGGGACAACAAAAAACGGAACAGATTATTACACTATTTGGTTTACGGACAAAACAACCGGAGAGGAAACCTATGGTGTCGGAAGATATTTGGACTTTGATTTAATTGCGGATACGGCTTATGTTTACACCGTCGATTTTAATTTAGCCTACAATCCTTACTGCTCATATAGTGCTAAATATTCTTGTGCAATACCATCAAAGGAAGATCATCTTGATATTGCATTAGAAGCCGGCGAAAAGAATTTTCATTAAATTTTTAGGAGCTTATTGTGGTAGTTGTTTTAGAAAAAAATGTAAGTGATAAACAAATAGAAAATATAATTAAGCATTTGGAAGATTTCGGATTTGCAGTTCATAAATCCACAGGAATTGAACAAATTGTTTTAGGTGCTATCGGTGTTAAGCCGGATTTTGACACGCGCAAAGTTAAAATTCTAGACGGCGTTGCAGAAGTTTACCGGATTACAGAGCCGTTTAAACTTGCAAGCAGAAGCTTTCAGAAAGAAGATACTGTAATAAAAATTAAAAATGTTTCTATCGGCGGGAATGAAGTAGTAATGATGGCCGGACCTTGTTCAGTTGAAAGTGAAGAACAAATTTTTACCGTTGCCGAAATTGTAGCAAAAGCAGGAGCGAAGATTTTACGCGGCGGCGCTTTTAAACCTAGAACCTCTCCATACTCTTTTCAAGGTTTAGGCGAACAAGGATTAAAGCTGTTAAGGAATGCTGCCGATAAATATAACTTGCTTGTAATTACAGAAGTGATGGAATCCAGCCAGATAAAATTGATAGAAGAATACACTGATATTTTTCAGGTCGGCGCAAGGAACATGCAAAATTTTTCTCTGCTGAGAGATTTAGGAAAAACATCAAAGCCGATAATGCTTAAAAGAGGATTATCAGCCACGGTTGAAGACTGGCTGATGTCTGCAGAGTATATTTTATCAAACGGAAATAAAGAAGTAATGCTTTGCGAAAGAGGAATAAGAACTTTTGAAACTTACACAAGAAATACATTTGATCTTTCAGCGATTCCGGTCGTTCATAAGCGAAGCCATTTGCCTGTAATTGCCGATCCATCTCATGCAACAGGATTGCGAGATAAGGTATTGCCGATGGCTCGCGCAGCAGTTGCAGCCGGTACTGATGGCTTGATGGTTGAAGTTCACAATGATCCGGAAAAAGCTTTATCGGATGGTCCGCAGGCTTTGCTGCCGGATCAATTTGCTGAATTAATGCAGCAGGTAAAATTAATTGCTGAAGTTATCGGAAGAAAAATGTAATTGCGCTATTAGTAATGATTAGAAAATAAATTTAGATTGAATTTGAAAAATATTTCTATAATTGGCCTCGGTTTAATTGGGGGATCGATAGCAAAAGCGTTAAAACCAAATCTGGCTGAAAGAAAAAAAGATTCATCCCAATTAGTTATCAAAGGTTTTGATAAAAAAGAAATTCTTGATGAGGCTTTAAAAGATAAATCAATCGATGAAGCATTAAATTCAATTGATGAAGCAAAATTTTCAGATGTAATTTTTCTTTGTCTGCCAACCGAATTATCTCTTAATTATTTTATCAAACTTGCGCCTCAAGTAGCAGATGGAACAATAATAACAGATGTTTGCGGTATAAAAGGAATTTTTGAAGATGAGTGGAAAAAATTAGAAAGTAAAGGAAGCTATATCGGCGGGCACCCGATGACAGGCAAAGAGACAAGCGGCTACAAAAGCTCCGATCCGCTGTTATTTGAAAATTCAGTTTATATAGTTTCCGAATCTTCAAAAGGAAATAAGAAGTTAGAAGAGTTTCTTAACCTGATAAAATCGTTAGGCGCAAGAATTAGATTTTTAGATCCTTACCTTCACGATAAAGTTATTGCCCGCGTCAGCCATCTTCCGCAATTGCTTTCGATTGCTCTTGTAAATTCAGTAAGTGAAAATGGTAATTTTAATTATTTAGATTTTGCAGCAGGCGGATTTCGTGATATGACAAGAATAGCTTCCAGCAGCTTTAATATTTGGGAATCAGTCTTAAAATTAAATCACAATGCAATTATAGATTCAATTGATGTATTAATAAAAAATTTAAATCAAATCGAAGATCAATTGAAACAAGAAGATTTAAAATCTTTAGAAGCCTCATTCCAAAAAGCCAGGACACGAAGGGATGAAATTCCTAAAAACACTAAGGGTTTTATAAATCCATTAGTTGATATTTTTATTTATGTGAAAGATGAACCAGGTGTTTTGAGCAAGCTGACGACGCTATTATTCAACAACAACATCAACATAAAAGATCTTGAGCTTCTTAAAATCCGCGAAGGTACAGGGGGAACTTTCAGAATTTCATTTGAAAGTGAAGAGATAGCATTGAAAGCGAAAGAGATAATGGAAAAATCCGGATTCATAACTAAATGATCTGAGATTTGTTTTTATCTTGCGTCACTCACCACTTTGGAAATTAGGATTTATTTTTATCACATCATTTTGCTCTCTGCTTAAATCTGCCTCAAGCTGAATTGTAGGATGATCAATACTAAATTTTTCTTTAAGCGCTTTTTCCAATTGATCGATTATCAGATAACCTTTACTAATTAATTGATCGTCAACAACAACATGAACAGACAAAGCGTACATTTTTGATGAAAGCGACCAAATGTGCAAATGGTGTATTTGCTTCACTTCAGGGAAGGATGAAATAAAAGCAGTAACTTCGTTCGAATTAATTTCTTTGGGTGTTCCTTCATTTAAAATGTTAATCGTTTCAAGGACAACATCCCAGCCGCTTTTAATTATAAAGAGTCCGATTAAAATTGAAAACACCGGATCGAGGATTACCCAATTGTAAAAGTAAATTAATATTCCCGCGATGATTACTAAAAGCGAATTCACTGAATCATAAAACAAATGAAGGTAAGCTGCTTTTGCGTTAAGATTATCTTTAGAATTTTTATACAGCAGAAAAGTTGAAATTGTATTTGCGATGAAAGCAAGCGAGGCTGTAATTATAATCCAAATCCCGGTTACTCTTTCCGGACTTATAATTCTTCCTACACCTTCATAAATTAAGTAAATACCAATTACAACAAGCGCAGAAGAATTTATGAAGGCAACAATTATTTCCGCTCGTATATAACCGTAAGTTTTGTTTGGTGTAGCTTTCCAGTTAGACATTCTAACCGCAACCAAACTTAGAATTAGCGACAGCAAATCTCCGAAGTTATGAAGTGCGTCCGAAATAAGCGCCAGGCTGTTGCTGAAAATACCTGCAATCATTTCGCCGATTACAATAAAAGTATTAAGAAGTATCGAAACAGCTAAATTTTTCTGTACAGAAGACTTATTATTTTGATGGTAATGCATAAATAATTTTAACAAAAATGAGATAAATGAAGTTTAAAATTCAATCATGCCAATATGATTTATATCTAAAGTTATGCTTATAAATTTTTCTTCTGAAGAAATAGTTTTAATTTTGAAAACCAGATTCAATAAATATTTTATGAATAAAGTTAAGATTTATTTACCAAAAAAGTGATGTTGAAAAATAAAATTGATGTTCTTTCAGTAATTATATTATTTCTATTTTTAGGCACTGCAGCTAAAGCTCAAAACAGCGGCAATGTAAATGTTAAAAAAACATTTTATCCAAATGGGATATTAAAAACTCAAGGCGATTATGTTAACGGAAAATTAAACGGGCAATATTTGGAATATTATCCAGACGGGCGTTTGTGGAAGGCCTGGAATTTTGTTAACGGAAAAGAGAACGGCAAATCCGATTGGTATTTTGAAAATGGACTTCTGAGCATTGATTGGAATTATAGAAACGGATTTAAAGAAGATACTTCAAAATGGTATTACGAAACCGGCGAACTTTGGTCGGTGCAAAATTATGCGCATGGAAAGCTCGAAGGATTAACTCATACCTATTATAAAACAGGCGAGCTCCAAGGCGATTGGTATTATGTTAACGGTGAATTAAACGGAACTTGCAAGACTTATTTCAAGTCGGGGAAAACAGAAGTGATAACTACTTATAAAAGTGGTTTGAGAGACGGCCCGACAAAAGTATTCAACGATAATGGAACCACGGCTCTTGAAGGAAATTTTAAAAACGACAAGCTTGATGGAGAAGTTAAAATTTTTGATCTTGCCGGTGACTTGCGAGTTAAAGACACTTATGTAAACGGTGAATTGAAAAACAGAATCAAATACACGCTGCTGGGTAAATTTGAATCGGAGGAACGAACCGACAGAACTTATTATCCCTCCGGCACGTTAAAAGAAGAAATTCCTTTTAAAGACGGAAAGAAGAACGGTACAGCAAAATATTACTATGAAGACGGGTTTCTGAAAAGCGAATGGAATTATACTAACGACACTTTGGACGGAAGATCGTATGTATATTATGAAAGCGGAATAATTGATTCATCGATAGATTTTATAAGAGGAATTCAAAAGGGAATTACGAGAACTTTCTACGATGACGGCACGCTTGAATCGGAAAGCAATTATGAAAATAATAGGAAAAACGGAATTGAATTAATTTATTATAAGAATGGAAAGCTGAAAGAATATTTTTATAATAAAGACAATCTTCCAAACGGCGATTATAAAACTTTTTATGATGACGGACTTTTGCAATCAGAAGCAAATTATGTTGACGGAACCGTCAGAGGTACTAAAAAATATTATTATAAATACGGCGAACTTATGAAAGTTGAAGGATATTGGGACGGCAAGCTGGATGGATTTGTCAGAACTTATTTTGAAAACGGCAAAATGAAAAAGGAAGAATATTATGTTAATGGGAAATTAATTTCGAGCAAAGAGTTAGATCAAAAAGGAAATGTTATTTCAACTGTTGGTTATTAGATTTGTTGACATTATTTTATCGCGAATTTAGATTTGAATTGAGTTTATCATTTATATAAAAAATGAAAGTTAAAAATGATTTCAAAGGGAAAAAAGAATAATCAAAAATTTACTGCTGCGCTGCTACAAATGTCCTTGGGAAATGATACAACTGAAAATTTGAAGAAAGCAGTAAGCTGGATAGAGAAAGCATCAAAAAAAGGAGCGCAGGTTATTTGCTTGCCTGAGCTTTTCCGATCTAAATATTTTTGTCAGACGGAAGACATTAAAAATTTTGAACTTGCTGAAACGATTCCAGGCCCCTCAACAAATCAATTAAGCAAAATTGCCAAAAGGAATAAAGTAGTTATAATTGTTCCGCTTTTTGAAAAAAGAGCAAAAGGAGTTTATCATAACAGCGCTGTTATTATCGATGCCAACGGCAAGAATGTAGGGCATTACCGCAAGATGCACATTCCCGATGACCCGGCATATTATGAAAAATTTTATTTCACTCCCGGCGATCTTGGTTTTAAATCTTTCAAGACTAAATACGGAAATATCGGAACTTTAATTTGCTGGGACCAATGGTATCCTGAAGGAGCAAGAATAACTGCTCTCAACGGTGCAGATATATTATTTTACCCAACCGCAATTGGCTGGCACCCGCATGAAAAGAAAGAACACGGCAAAGCACAATTTGATTCATGGATGACAATTCAAAGAGGGCACGCGATTGCAAACGGAGTGTATGTTGCAGCAGTAAACAGAGTTGGATTAGAAAAAGATTCTGAAGATTCTGCCGGTATTGAATTTTGGGGATCATCGTTTGTTGCTGATCCGCAGGGAGTAATTATTGCGCAGGGATCTAAAGATAAAGAAGAAATAATTTATGCGGAGATTAATCTCAGCAGAATTGAATACATCCGAAGAAACTGGCCGTTCCTGCGGGATAGAAGAATCGATGCTTATTCCGGAATTGAAAAAAGATTTTTGGACTAAATTATGAATTACAGAATTCCTGCCGAATGGGAACCGCATCAAGCAACATGGCTTGGATGGCCGCACAACAAAGAAGACTGGCCGGGAAAGTTCACGCCGATTCAATGGGTCTATTCTGAAATTGTGAAAAAGATTTCTCAAGGTGAAATTGTTAGAATTGTTGTTGAATCGAAAGAACATGAACGGAAAGCAAAATCTGTTTTAATTTCATCTGAAGTTGATTTAAGCAAGGTTGAATTTTTCCATTTGAAAACGGACAGAGGCTGGATGCGCGATTCGGGTCCGGCGTTTGTAAAAAATAATGGTAACGTTGAGTTGGTTAATTTTAAATTCAACGGATGGGCGAAATATTCCAACTGCAAAAAAGATGAGAAACTTCCGAAATTCATTTCCGAAAAGCTTGAGATAAAAAGAATCATCGCAGAATATCAAGGCAGGCAGGTTGTTCTTGAAGGCGGCTCAATTGATACAAATGGAAACGGAACGCTTATTACGACAGAAGAATGTTTAATGGACGATAAAGTACAGGTGAGGAATCCCGGATTTACGAAAAAAGATTACGAAGAAATTTTTAATAAATATCTTGGAATTAAAAATGTCCTTTGGCTTGGAAAAGGAATTGCCGGCGACGACACCCATGGACATGTTGATGATCTTTGCAGGTTTGTAAACGAGAAGACGGTCGTGCTGGTTCAAGAAAAAAATTCTAAAGATGAAAATTATAAATTGCTTCAGGAAAATAAAGAGCGGCTTCAAAATATGAAGCTTGAAAATGGTTCTAAAGTTGAAGTTGTTGAACTTCCAATGCCGGAGCCGGTAGTATTCAAAGGACAAAGACTTCCGGCAAGCTATGCGAATTTTTATTTTTCTAATTCCGCAGTTATCGTTCCAACCTTTAATGATCCGAATGACAAAACCGCATTGGGAATTCTTTCCGAATTAATTAATGACAGGCCTATCATCGGCATTCACGCCGTTGATTTGGTTTGGGGGCTTGGAACACTTCACTGTTTAACTCATGAACAGCCGGTGTAATTTCAAATCATATATTTTATAAAATCTATCTTTCAGATTATGAATTAAGCCGCAGCGCTAATGATTAAACACATCATATCTGTCCAAAAAATTTTTATTTCGTCCCTGCGGGACTTTTAATTTTGTGGTTGTCAAATGTTTCTATATATATTAAGTACCTAACGGTACCACAATAAATAAAGATAATAAGCCAATGTTTGTTCCTTTAGGGACAATATATTTATAGGCAACAACCTAAAATAAAGAAGTCCCGTAGGGACGCATTCGCGTCAACTTTATTTTGTTAAAATTCTTCATAATTCTTTTATCCACAATCTTTTGACCCCGCCAGGGGTCAGATAAACCGGGCAGGGGTAACACCCATGCATAATAGATTAACCGGTAGATTGCCAACTCTGAAAGAGTGAAATAAATACGGCATCTTATTATTCTACTCTTTCAGAGTAAGACCTATTTATGTTGTATTTTATCCGTGGGAGTTACCCACGGCTAGAATATTTTTCCCCTGTCGGGGAAATGAAACGTTTCCAAATTTCCTGCTCGTTAAGTTGACGCTTATACGTAGGGACGAGATAGAGATTCATTCTAGGAGTAAGTAGAATGATTGGAAATTTTATTGCAATCTAAATTTATTTTTGATTTTAATATTATTTTGGGCACCTCTGAAACCCATCTGTATTTCCCACTTAAAAAAAATTTCCTCTTGTAAATAATTTTCAATTTGGCTAGTTTGATTTAGAGTTTTTGTTTTACAATTATTGGTTAAACGAACTGTTGACAAAGGGTACATAAAAGTGGTTCAATTCAAAATTCTTTTAACGGAAATGCCGATTTCTTTCCAAGTAATAAATCGAATATCGAATATGTTTTTGTTTCTTTAATAATAATTATGAAAAGATGCATGTGTTTTTCATGTGCTCTTTTTTACAGGGTTCTTTTAAATACTGACTTCTTTAGTGAAATGATTTCTTAGCTAAGTAAATCAGATGATTAGCATGATGAATGTATTTATATCGTTAAAGACTTTTTCCTTGGATTGGAAGATTAGATCTGTACGTTCTTATAGTATATCCAAAGGAATTGAGAAACGATTTTAAGGTGCAGATGGTCTTCCCAAAGGTATGGAAGAACATGCTGGAAGTACAGAGGAATCAATCTAAGGTGTTGAATAATATACTGTAGCTACTGAGCAATCAACCGGAGGTATGGAGAGACTAACCAAAGGTACAAATGGATGATTTGTAGGTATAGAGAAACGTTCCATAGGTATGGAACAAAGAAATAAAGGTACGAAAACACCTAAAATGAGCTAGAAACAAAGGAAATTATCTAAAAATCAGTTCTTTATTAGTATTTATCAGTTTTAAGAGACTTCCGCATAGAAGCTATTATAACAGAGTAAAATTACCGTTACTAATAAGGATATTTATCAACCCAAATAAACATGCAGAAAGGAGGAAAAGAGAAATGGCATTTCCCGAACGAAAAGCTTCCAAATCACTGGCAAGGGCAAAGGATAAGCTTACTGCAATGACTGAAATAGACAAGACGAGAGAGAAACCTGTTAATTACGGAGGAGACGGTTCTATTTTTACAGCAGTAGAAATGAAAGCTCAAATTGACCTATGTGATTCCCTGCTGACTGAATATAATCAATTGCTTAAGCAGGCGGATGCATTGGGTAACCGAATAACTGAAGAGGAAGCAAAGCTAAACGGATACAGCAGCAAGGTACTTTTGGGAGCTAAAGCCGCATTTGGCGAAGATGCAAATGAAATAGAACAGCTTGGCGGCACTCGCAAATCCGAAAGGAAAAAACCTGTCAAAAAACCGAAGCCGCCGGCTAAGTAAGCGCTGTTGTGAATGATTAATTCGCCGGACATTATGATGCAATATCTAAATGCTAAACAATGCAACGGCTGTTAAATGCTCTTTCATCGGGCATTCACCTGTGGAGCGGTTGTATATACTTTACAACCGCTTCTGCTTATGTTTTTAAAAGAGTGAGTGTTTAATGTTTTATATAAATTTTTTGAAAGGGAAAAACCATGAAAAAAATATTGAATAGAATAATTAGAATAAATAAAGGAAGTACTTTTATGAAAGCTACTCTTCTTTGTATAATGTTATTTTTATTCTTTGTGAGCACATATCCTCAAACTGACTGTCCGGGAGGAATAAGCGATAAGCGGGGTAATATAAAATGGTACTTTGATGAGAGCAGTTTGACAGGTGTACGATTTACAGAACAATATCCCGCTAGTTATTTGAATAATTCTCAGATTATACCAATAGTCAGAAGTGCTATTACAAATGCCCTTTACACTTGGGCAAATGCCACAGACGGAGTAGTTCAAGTATCTGAAGGTGATGCTGCCAATTATAATTTAAAAATAGATTTTGTAGACATGGGCTGGGGAGGAGGAGAAGGTGATCAATATTATGGTTATGCGCCTCCTGGTAACTACGAAATACAAATTAATAAAAATGTAAATGTTACGTGGACTGACATTGAAAGTCTCGTAACGCCAAACTACCATTATCCTGATATAATTACAGTAATATTACATGAAGCCGGGCATATTTTTAATCTTACTCATAGAGATCTCTCTACAAGTGTAATGAATTATTCTAATTTAAGTGTGAAAAGATCACTTACATCTT
Source organism: Bacteroidota bacterium (assembly GCA_023475265.1). Lineage (GTDB taxonomy): Bacteria > Bacteroidota > Ignavibacteria > Ignavibacteriales > Ignavibacteriaceae > FEN-1297. The sequence continues at coordinate 25,076 of JAMCWE010000167.1, read as the reverse complement.
GCGACCATAGCACAGTGGAAAATCTTTATAATCCCCAGCATACAATTACTGTGCAAAACAGCTTTGGCGGCGGTACAGTTAAAGTTACAGATAAAAATGGTACTAGTAGTTATCCTTCTTCCCCAGATACTTTTTATCCTAGGGAAAATACATGGCCCTGGACTATTTCCGCTATAGATCAAATTTATCCCGATCCGGTAACTCATGTTCAGTATATGAGAAGATTCCAAAATTGGACAGATAAGAATAATACACCAAGTTATTCTAGAGATACTACGATACCTAAAAGTGATAACACTTATACTGCAAATTTTCTTAAAGAGTATAATATTATTTTTCAAAATAATTTTCCCTGCTTAGGCAATGGAGGAGTAATTAATGTAAATGGGACTCAATATAATTTTCCAACTTCTCCTTTTACTGTTTTGGATTCAAGCTCTATTACAGCAGCGGCAATAGATCAAACAATAAACGGCATTTATTATTCTTTTGATCATTGGAGCCAGGAAGGGGGAACAAACCAAACTTATATATTCTATCCCACGGATCATACAACATACACGGCTTATTTTATCGGTTATCCTTCCAATTATGGTAAATACCTGCACAACGATCTTAATTATGGACAGCCTATAACGTTACGCTGGACTGATAATCCTAACCCCTCTGTAACCTATCAAATTTGGAGAATAGTAAAACACAATGGAGTCTTAGGTAATCCAGTTCAAATTGGAACGGTTGGTAGAGGAATACAATCTTATACTGATGATTTATATATATTGGATCTCAACTATACGCATGATCTTCTGTGGTATGATGTAAGGGAATATTATTCATGCGATAATACATATTCAACGCCGGATTGGCTGGCTATTTACGGCGAGATAGCGCCCAAGATCGCTTTAACGCTTAATAATAATATTAATACCTCGGAGATTAAGGACTATTCATTAACTTGTTTTCCCAATCCATTTAATCCATCAACAAAAATAAATTTTACACTGCCCGAAGACCAGCAAACCAGGCTTGTTATTTATGATGTGCTTGGGCGGGTGGTTAAAGAACTCATAAATAATTATGTGCCGAGAGGCAGTTATATTATTGTATGGGATGGAACAAATAATTCGGGCGTAAAAGTTAACTCCGGTATTTATTTTTATTCAATGCAGACGTACAATAAGAAAATTATAGAGAAGATGATATTGGCTAAGTAATAGACGTAAAAAATAATAGGGCAGCTTAAGCAAATTCTTAAACTGCCCTATTAAAGATAAAATTGTTTAGAATTAAATTGGAGTCTTTATGAAATTAAAAAATATTCTATTATTATTTTTGGCAGCAGCATTGATTGTAATAGCTGCATGCAAAGATAAGGGAACAGAACCGCCTGTAATAAAAAACCCAAGGGATTACAACTGGACTATGGATACTCTTTCTTTACCCGGAAGTGCACAAACGATGATGCGGTCAGTCTGGGGGAGTTCCCCTAACGATGTCTTTGCAGTGGGGCATAATGATCAAGGTCATGGCAAGATTTGGCATTTTGATGGAAATAAATGGACGGAAGTAAGACCATCTGTAAATGGAGCAATTGACTTATTTTCGATATATGGTTTTTCACAAAACAATATTTGGGCAGTTGGGGAAAGAATCTATGACGATCCGATTAAAAATGTTATTACAGATTCAAGCTTAATAATTCATTATGATGGGACTAAATGGAGTGAGGTAGAAATAAATCGGGGGGGACCACTTATAGATATTAAGGGAAGTTCACCTAATGATATATGGGCTTCGGGTGTTGATAAAACAGTATATCATTATGATGGAGTTAATTGGACAAAAGATACTGTTATAACACAATTATTTTCTAAAAGTTTTCCATTTAATAGTGTAGCTTCAATTAACGGGATAACATATCTGATTGGTTTATCTATGTCGAAAAATTACTTTGAAGAAGATTATTTTCTATCATATAAAAATAATTCATGGACTGTAATTGACTCATTAGAAGTTAGTTCACAACCCAAATGGGGAAGTGCCTTTCTTTGGGTAAGCCCGCAGAATATTCTTTATTCGTGCGGGGATGGTGGAATATTTAAGTGGAACGGAAACTCTTGGATAAATGTGTATCCATTATCAAATATAATCTCAAAGATAATGGGGACAAGCGAGCAAAGTATTTTTGCAGTGCAAAGCGGGCATGTATTCCATTATAATGGAAGCGATATGTATGAATTCAAGCAAGTTGCAAACGATAATGTTATTTATATAGGTCTATGGGTTTTCCAAAGCGATGTATTTATTGTTGGATATACTTTGGGAGGGTTTCCAAATAATACTATAGTACTGCATGGGAGGTAGAGCTAAAAGATTTTATTATTTTTGCATTAGGTGTGAAGTGATAAGTAAATTATAGATAAAAAAAAGCCGGTTAAAAAATCTAACCGGCTTTGAATAATAAAATAAATTTAATCGCTAATTAAAGTCTGAGTTGATTTTGTGGATTGAGTCATTGGAATAACCATGCTCTGCTGTCCAGAAGTTGCCATCGTCATATCATTGTCCATATTTGTTTCGCTGTAGACTATTATTCCGGATTGTGCATCAAAATAAATTGTTCCTGTTGATTTTCCCGTGCCTTCAATAAAAAGATCCATTCCCTGCATGTTGCCTTTGCCGTGCATTTTCGAATTAGTTGTGAAGGGAATTTTAAAGCATTCATGTCCAAGTTTTGATTCTTTGCCTGCAAGCGTGTAAGCAAAATCCATTGTATCTATAATTGAGCTTCCCATAGTTTTTATAGTGTCGATGCGGCTATTATTCCAAGTCTCACCTTCTTTAATTTTAGTACCGGCAAACTGGGCAAAAAATTGACTGGCCTGCTGAGAAATCGACATCATTTTAAATTTTTCATCAATAGAATCGATCATTTCATAATCTTTAACTTTGCCAAAAGGAGTTACAGTGGCTTCTGTACGTTTACCAATTAGATTTGATAAATCTAAAGTTGTATCTCTTCCCATCATTGATGTTTTAACTAATAAAGAGTCAAAAGACATCATCATTTCTGCATCACCGTTTTCTTCAACATTGTTTACATTAAATCGTAATACACTTTGTGAAGTTGTGTTGAATTTCATTTCTTGTCCCATTACTTCCTGGGTTGAATTAAGTGCAGTTTCATTTTTATATAGATATGTTTTCCCTTTTGTAAACCTATATTTAAGATTATAAGCTTCCTGAGAAAATGCATTCGAGGCGAAAATTAAAGACACGCCAAGAAGCAGAATGGCTTTTAAGAAAAAAGTTTTCATAGAAATCCTTTAATGGTTAGTGAAAGTTAATTTTAAAATTAAAAGAAAGGACAATATTCAATATTTATAATCATAACATAGAGTTAAAAAATCTATTAATTCAAGTTATAGAGAATTTAACATATTTACCAGAAACTTTTATCCGAATGCAAAAAATAATCTTTTCTTTTCCGGAATTATTGGAGTGCTATATTGTTTGGAATAATTTATATTTCAAATGATTATTACTATTTATTTTAATTGATGAAATTACAGATTGCGCTTTTTATTCTTTTAATATTTAAAATTAATAGTTACTGCCAAACAGCAAATTTCAATTTTGATCAATATAATATTAAGATTGAAAATTCAAAGCTTAACGTAACTAGCAAATCGGGGAAATTGTTCCTCGAAAAAAATTTTAACAATCCACATGAACTTTCAATTGATCTCGACAGCGATGGTATTAATGAATATCTTATAATTGATGAAAAGAAAGACAGCAGCAGAATTTTATACACACTTTATATTTTCAATACCGTTGATTCTTTTTATGTTGCTGATTCAATTCCATCGGGCTGCCTCGAACCCTATATTTATTTTTCCAAGGAAACAAATAAGAATATAATTGTCACTGGAAATTCGAAGTTCGATTCGTTCAATAAAGATAGTGAAGATACTTTCATTCCGATTAATTGCTGGATATATGATAACGCTGAAATTTTTTCCGTCAATGATGAAGTATATAATATTTTCATATCGGAAAATGAAAAATTAATTGATATTATCGACGCTCACTTCAGTATGAATTCAGAAGATTGTAAATCAACAGAAACCATTAAAGCCGCGATAGCAGCTGTTTACGCAAATTATATTTCGGCGGGCGAAAAAATTCTTGCAAATCAATTCCTAAAAAAATATTATCACTGTAATGATTTAGAAAAATTCAAGCAAACATTAAACGAATTATTATAAGGCATTTATTATGAAACTTGAATGGAAACAATTTGTCGGACAAACATTAAATGTAACCATGCACGAAAACTACGGCTTAACTATGGACTCGAAAGCTAACACTCCAATTTATGAAATAGTTTTTAAAACCGGTAAGCTAACCGGAGTATTCGATGAAGGAATTATGCTCGAGGCGGAAAGGGAAAAAGAGCTTGTAAAAATTTTTATTCCTTTCAGCTCTATAAAATGTGTGGAGATTTTTAACTTCTAACTAAAGGAGTTGTTTTGAAAATAAAAATATTTGTTCTTTTAATTTATTTTGCTTTTCAAATTTTTCCTCAATCTATCGAAATAAAAAGTTTAAAAGCATACGGTGATAATGACGAAACTTCATTACCAATTATTACTCCAGGAAACAGCGGTCCGCAGCAATTAACAATTGAATTTGATGTTCAATCGGAATTCATACCAACGCTAAATATTGTTTTTAGATTTTGCGATAAGAATTGGAATCCATATAACAACATTTTTCTTTTTAATCAGGGGAAAAATATTGGCTATAGATTAGACTTTACAAAGCTCCCAACAACTGTGACTGAAGCAAAATATCATTTTATAGGGAGCTATCCTGATACGAAAGGTTATGTTGATTTTCCGTTTTCGGGCAAGTGGAGATTTTATATAACTGATTCGCAAGATACATCAATTGTTTATGCAAGCGGAAAATTTTACGTGGTATATCCGGCAGTTGCACTTCAAGATACATTAAAAAAGGAACAGCTAGAAGATAAAATTTATTTCCCAGCGGATCTTTCTAAAATTTTTAATATAACTACAAACTTTAATTTGCCAAATGAATTTTATCCATCCAATGTAAATCAAATTGAAATTATTGATAATCATAAAATTGATTACCCGATTTATGTTGACCGCAGCTTCAACACTAATGTAAGGCAGTTTTATTGGAACGGTGATAGAAAATTTACTTTTATTGCAAGAGATATTTTGCCGGGCAATGAATATCGTCAAACAGATTTGCGCAATACAAATATCTTTCAAAGTAAAAATGTGAAAGCTCATCAAGATGAAATTGACTACTCGCGGTTTTTTACATTAGGGAAACCAGATTTAAATGGCGGTTCGATCTTTACAAATTATAATGATGACTATGCAACATATTTAGATGTTACTTTTACAATCCGCCCGCCGAGCGAAGTTCCCGGAGGAATTTATCTTGTTGGCGCATTTAACAACTGGAAGATTTCGCCCGATTATCAATTAACAAATAATTATGGGCTTTATTCAATTACGATTCCTTTGAAGAGAGGGATTTATGATTATCAGTATGTAATTGCAGATTATAATAACGATGTTCTTAATAAATCTGATTGGGTTACTCTTGAGGGGAACAACTGGGACACTAAAAATATTTATAATATTTTTCTTTATTATAACGATCCGAATTACGGAGGTTATGATAGGATAATCGGTTATCAACAAATCAAAAGTGAATAAAATGGAAAAACTAAAAATTGGAGTTATAGGCACCGGCCATCTTGGAAAATTTCATATTAAGTTGTTTAAGCAAATTGAGAACTGCGAGCTTGTAGGAGTTTTTGATATAGATAAATCAACTGCACAAAATGTTGGAAATGAATTTGGAGTTAAAGCTTTTGATACAATTGATAACTTATTAAATGAAGTAAACGCCGTTTCGATTGCAGCACCTACAAGCTCACATTATGAAGTATCTAAAAAATGTTTGGAAAAAAATATTCATGTGTTTGTTGAAAAACCAATCACAGCTTCTATTTCGGAGGCAGAAGAGCTAGTTAAAATTACAGCAGAAAAGAATCTTAATATGCAAGTCGGTCATGTCGAGCGCTTTAATCCGGCTCTCATCTCACTTGAGAAATATATTCTTGAACCAAAGTTTATTCAGACAGATAGATTAGCACAATTTAATCCTCGCGGAACTGATGTTGCGGTTGTACTTGATTTAATGATTCATGATATAGATATAATTTTAAGTTTAGTAAAAAGTGAAGTTAGAGAAATTGCTGCCAGCGGTGTGGCTGTAGTGTCGAATAATATTGATATTGCAAATGCACGAATTCAATTTGAGAATGGCGCTGTTGCAAACGTAACAGCGAGCCGCATTTCCCAAAAGAGAATGAGGAAGATGAGAATTTTCCAGCGTGATAATTATATTGCATTAGATTTTATTACCGGAGTTTCTGAAGTATACAGACTTATACCTGTTGATGAAAAAGTTGGGAACGGCTTAATTTCATTTGGCGAGATTGGAATTGGCGAAAAAAAGAAACGAGTTATTTATGAACAGCCTGAGATTAAAGAAATTAATGCTTTAAAATATGAATTAGAACTTTTTGTTGATTCGGTATTAAAAAAAGAACGACCCGTAGTTTCAGGGGAAGACGGTTTACGTGCATTAAAAGTTGCTCAATTAATTCTTAAAAAGATTGAAGAATCCCAAAAACTAATATTGTCATGAAGAAAATAATTTTTATCTTTTCTGTTATTATAGTTTTCTCAAACATCAGCTGCAGTGTTTATAAAACAATTGTAAACGTATCTAGATTAAAATTTAAATTAGGAACAGTTAATAATCTTTCAATCAACGGAGTTTCATTAGAAGGAAAAACAAATATAAAAGATTTCAGTCCGTTCGAGATTTTAAGAATTACATCCGCATTTGCTAATAAATCATTTCCAGTTTCATTTCTCGTTAATGTTGAAGCTAAAAATCCTAATGATGGAACTAGCGGATATCCAAGAACAGACATCGAGCTTAAATCGTTTCCCTGGAATTTGTATATTGATGATAAGGAAACGATCGGCGGAAATATAAATAATTCAGTTTCAATTCCAGGCACTGGCGAAATTACAATTATTCCAATAAGAGTAGATATTGATTTGTTGAGGTTCTTTAAAGATAAGGATTATGATCAATTGATTAATCTAGCATTTGCAATTTCAGGGGATAAAAGTCATGCTTCAAAAATAGCTCTATATGCGCAGCCAACCGTTTCAACTTCAATCGGAGATGTTACTTATCCGGGCAAGTTAAAAATAATAAGTAAAGAATTCTCCAATTAAAATTTTGAATTGGAATTCATACTTTATCTATAAGAAATTTTGCTAATTGAATTAGTTGTTTTGTGGAAATGATAATGCTTTCTTTTTAATCTAGCACTTTCAGTATCTTGTTTCGAGTTAAATTGCGGCGGGAGATTATTGATCTCAATTTCATTTCCATTATTGTTCAAAGCATTCTGATAAGAATAGTAATTCATATTGTGATTATTATTGTCAGCAAGTTGAACATTTACAAATTGATTTGTAGAATGAACTTCATCATCCCCAATTTTCACAAATGTTTTTCTTAAATGGGTCTTGATCTTTTTCTTTCCTTTGACCTTAAAAAAGACATAAGATATGGCCATTATTATCAGTAATATAGTTGCAAATAATACAAACGAATCTAATATTATTTCAGTTAAAACCATTTTTCTCTTTTAATTTTTTTACTTAGAAGTCCAACTTTTATACCAACTGAATTCTTATTAAAATCTCAAACTTTTTGTAAAATATTTTTACCAAAATGAGATTTGATTTCGTTTTAAGAATTTATTGCAAATTATTTTTAAGCGATTCAAAATTTACTTATGGATTATCTTTTAAGACTAATAAGCATGTTCATTTAAATAAATTATTTTTTATGTTAGGTATGTATTCTCAGATTAAAGTTTAAAGATGGTAGTTAGAATTATTAGTCAGCCCACTTACTTTTTAGTTTTTAAAATAACAACGGAGGCATGTATATTTGCCAAAAAAGGATTTAATCTACTTTTCATAATTTCATTCTCTTTGTAACATTCTTAAATATTCATACGTTTTAATTTTAATAATATTTCCTTTAGTATTAAATTCATTGTTGTAATTAAAATAAATTGTACATAACTCAGAATTACTACGATTAACAAAAATTTGAGAGGACAAATTTATGCCTAAAACTGAAAAATATGCTGTGGGAGTCGATCTTGGCGGAACAAATGTTAAGATCGGAATAGTATCTCAAAAGGGTAAAATCATTAAAAAAATATCGCTTGATACATTAGCAGATCAAGGGCCGGACAAAGTAATTTCTCAGATCAAAAAAGGTGTAAAAGAATTATTATTAAAAAATAAATTGAAAATTCAGGCAATAGGAATTGGTGCGCCGGGCATTGTTTCAACTAAAAAAGGAACAGTAGAAAATCCTCCCAATCTTCCAGGCTGGAATAAAGTAAACCTCGGGAAGATTTTGCAAAAAGAATTTAAGATGAAGGTCCACGTAGAAAATGATGCTAACGTAGCGGCAATTGGAGAAATGATTTTCGGCGCTGGCAAAAAAATAGAATCTTTCGTTATGGTTACACTTGGAACAGGAGTCGGCGGAGGAATTATTTTCAAACAAAAACTTTTTAGAGGAGAATTTGGCAGCGCCGGTGAAATCGGGCATATGTCGATTGATATAAACGGTCCTCAATGTAATTGCGGATCATTTGGATGTGTGGAAACTTATGTCGGAAACCATTACCTTGTTAAAAGAGTTCAAAGCGAATTAAACGGACATAAGGATTCTAAAATATGGAAGCTAATTAATAACGATTTAAACTTAATTACTCCTCTAATGATTCAACATGCTGCCGAAGAAGGAGACGAGTATGCAAAATCAATTATACAAAACTTAGGTTTGTATTTAGGTGCTTCTCTTGCATCAACTGCAAATGCATTTGACATTAGTACATTTATAATCGGCGGCGGTGTATCGGGATTTGGAAAGCCATTACTTGATGCAGTGGAACAAACAATAATTTCCAGAGTTCTTAAGCCAATTAAGAAACGGGTCAAAGTTCTACCGGCAAAATTAAAAAATGATGCCGGGATTAAAGGTGCCTCAGCACTTGTATTTTATAAATCATAATTAAATTGCATTGAAAGGATTAATGAAAATCCGTTTTTATCTATGAAATTTATTCTTTCAATATTTATTCTTTTTATTAGCTTTGATCTCATTCTTGCTCAAAGTCATGATTCTGTTTTTTTAAAAACCAAGAGCCAATTGAAATCTGTTCAAAAAGATTCTTCAATTTCTTCCGACACAACTTCAATAGTACCTTCAGATACTACTTCAAAGAAAAAAACTTACGATGTTGACACTGTTATTTATGCCAGTTCGAAGGATTCTCTTTTCTTTTATGTGGATAAAAAGAAAATGGATCTTTTCGGCAACAGCGACTTAAAGTATAAAGATACTGATCTCAAAAGTGCAAACATCTCTGTTAATTTCGTAACGCATGATGTTGATGCTTCAGGTGTACCGAACGATTCACTTCCAGGCAAATTCAAAAACACTCCCGTTCTTTCACAAGGCGGGGAAGTTTATGATGGCGAAACGATGATCTACAATTTTAAAACAAGCCAAGGATATATAACTTTAGCAAATACAAAAACTGAAGGTTCAACTTATTCCGGTGAAAAAATTAAGAAAGTTGACAAGAATACTTTTTTCATTCAAGATGGAATCTTTACAACTTGCACAGTAACTCCGCCTCACTATTATTTTTATTCACCGAAAATGAAAGTGATACAGAAAAGAGAAATTGACGCAGAATGGATCTGGCTTTACTTTGGCGGCGTGCCTTTTCCTATTCCATTGCCGTTCGGAGTTTTCCCGCTGCAGTCCGGAAGAAGATCGGGAATAATTCCACCCGCATTCGGGCAGGATGCAAATTACGGATTTTACTTTTCTCACTTCGGATATTTTTGGGCAATAAATGATTATATAGATTTGAACATGACCGGCGATTATTATACGCGCGGCAGCTTCGGTTTATTGAGCCGTTTTAGATATAATAAACGTTATGATTACAGCGGAACAATTGAAGCCGGTTATAAATTATTTAAATCTGAAAGCAGTCAAGGTTCAAGTTCAAGTAAAGAATGGAGTTTAAGATTAAATCATCATGAAAATTTCACCCCGACTTTAAGATTGGATGCTAACCTTCAATTCGTTTCGGGAAAAACATATATTGAAAACACTGCATTCAATCTTAACGAAGCTTTAACAAATAATATTTTTTCCAATGCAACACTTTCCAAAACCTGGGATGAATCGGGCAATAGTTTATCTTTAAGTTATAGCCGCAGCCAAGATCTTGAATCCGGCAACATAAGCGAAGTTCTGCCAAGCTTAACTTTTAATATTCCGCATCAATATCCTTTTAAAAGAGAAGGAGTGTTTAACGAACAAAAGTGGTATGAGCTAGTTGGCTTTGATTACAATGGTCAATTCTTAAACCAACGAACAAAAACCGGAGGACAGCTGGATATTAAAGGCGGCATTCAACATAACATAAATGCTAGCGCTTCACCTAAAATCGGGTACTTCAATATCTCTCCAAACATTTCTTACACCGAAGATTGGTTTAACAAACAAATTGAAATGTATTCTGCCGGAATGAAAGCCGACAGCAGCGGCGATTCAGTTGTAACTAATACTATTCACAAAATCAGTGAAGTTCGTTCATTTAAAATTGGAGTTTCTGCATCTACAAAATTTTACGGAATATTTCAGCCAAACGTTTTTGGAATCAGCGCAATAAGACAAATAGTTACTCCATCAATTTCGTATTACTACTCGCCGGATTTTACGAAGTATGGCTGGGGATATTACGGCAGCTATAAAAATCATGCTGGTCAATCTATTCAATACAATAAATATCAGAATGAAGTTTTTATTCCGGATATTGGCGGCGAGCAGCAAAATATTGGTTTGTCTTTAGGAAACGTTTTTGAAATGAAAACCGCTGTCGATCCTTCTGATACAACTTCGAAAGAAAAGAAAATTCAACTGCTGAATTTGAATGCCGGAATAAATTATAATTTTGCCGCAGACAGCTTAAGGTTTTCGCCATTCACTATTTCCGGCAGAACACAAATTGGAGACTGGTTCAATTTTAATGCATCGTCAACTTTTTCACTGTATGACTACGCAGTTGTTGGGCAAAATTCTACTGTTGATATAAATAAATTTTTAATCAATGAAGGTAAAGGAATTGCAAGATTAACTAACTTCACTTTTTCTGTATCAACAAGTCTTTCCGGAGAGAAACTAAAATCGGAAGAATCGGGAACTGAAAATAAGCAAGTTCAAAGCGAAGCTTTCATGCCCGATCAAAATAATGTTTACCAGGGAATTTATAACAACAAAGAGCCGGATTTTGCAATACCCTGGAGCTTGTCGCTAAGCTACAACTATACTTTATCGAAAAGTAATCCTTTGGCTCCATTCAGATCTTCAAATATAAGCGGAAGCCTGGATTTCAATTTAACCAAGCAGTGGAAATTTTCAGTTACCAGCGGTTATGATTTTGAAAATAAACAATTCACAGCCCCTCAAATTAGAATTTCCCGCGATCTCGAATGCTGGCTGATGAATTTTACATGGAACCCGGTTGGTTTGTTCAGCGGATATTATTTTGAAATTAGAGTGAAAGCGCCGCAGCTTCAGGATCTTAAGATTACCAAGCGCGGAGATTTCTATAACGGGAAATAAACTATGAAGCATTATATCATCGACGGGAATAATGTTATTCACAAGATTAAAAAGTTTGAAAAGCTTTTGCAGAAGGACAAACAAACGCCGAGAGAAAAGCTTGCTTTTTTAATAGAAGATTTCTTCCGCGGAAAGCAAGTGAAAATTTCACTGCACTACGATGGCTACGAAAGAATTCCGATTAAGCTTGATTTGATTAAAATTATTTACAGCAGCAATAAGATTGCAGATGAAAAAATTAAGCATGAAATTGAATCGGAAGCTAACAGAAAAAATATTGTTGTAGTTACTTCGGACGATAATTTAAAAGATTTTGCACGGAAGTGCAGCTGCGAAGTAATATCGAGTGAAGATTTTATTAAAATGATTTTGAAGAAGGAAGAACCGGACGAAGAAACAAAAATAATTAGCGAAATGAATAACCCGGAGTATTTCAAAAAGCTTTTCGGTGAGAAATGATTTTTCTAATTTTAGTCAGCGAAAAAAATATTTATAGAAGTTCAAATGAATAGTATAGTCAAATTAAAAAATATTGAACAATGGGAAGGAATAAGAAATGATCTTCTACCCGTTGAAGAATTAATAATTTTTAAATACAGTCCCGTATGTTCGATCAGTTCAATGGTTGAAGAAGACTTTAATCTGTGGTATTCAAAGCTTCCGGATGAAAGCAAATTAAAATTTGTCAAAGTTAATGTAATTGAAGCGAAAGATGTAAGCAGAAAAATTGCTGAAGATTTAAAGTTGAAGCATGAATCGCCGCAGCTTATTTGGCTAAGGGGTAATTCGGAAATTAAATGGGCAGCAAGCCACTTTGATATTACGGTTGATGAATTGAAAGCGCATCAATAACAATTGGGAACCACAAATAACGCAAAAAATATTTTTACGATTTTAGAGTTTTATTTACTAGCAAACTGATTAACCCGAAACGGCCATTCGTGAGTTTTTTTTGCCCAGAACAAAAAGAAAACAATCCCAACAACTAACCAGGCTAATCCTAAGCTTATTGCTTCGATACCGGAGCTAATAAAAATATAACTGAATCCTATGAACGCAACGATTGAAGGAATTGGATACAGCCACATTTTAAAAGGTCTTTTCATGTTTGGATCATTCTTTCGGAGAATTGTTAAGCCGATTATTTGTCCGAGAAATTGAATCAATATTCTGCTGGACAAAGTAGCAGCAATAATAAAATCTAAATTGAAAAGACTAGCAACGCATGTTATACCGCCGACAAGCAGAAGTGAGTAATGCGGAAAGTGTTTTTTCGGATGAACTGCTTTAAGCCAGCCGAAGAAAAATCCGTCTCTTGCAGCGGCAAATGGAAGCCGTGAATAGCTCATCATCAAAGCATAAATTGAGCCGTAAGCAGTAACTGCAACGAGAAGAGTTATAATTATTGCTGATAACCGCCCGTAGTAATCATTAAAAATATCCGATACAATGTGGTGGGATTTTGCAACTTCATGCCAGGGCAAAACACCAATGATGGAAAAATTCATTACAGCATAAAGAATAGTAACTCCTATTACCGACCAAATAATTGCCCGCGGAAAAACATAACCGGGATTTTTAACTTCCTCTTCGACATAACAGATATTATAATATCCCATCAAATCGTACATTGCAATTAAAGTTGCGCTGCCCAGTCCCATTACAAATCCCCATGAAAAAGAAAACCATCCTTTGGGAAAATCAAAAGCAACTTCAGGTTTGAAATGAATTATCCCGACTACAATTGTTAGCCCGACAGTCACTAACATAACTGCCCAAAGAATTACAGTAATGACGCCGACAAATTTTATTTTGTTGTAATGAAGAATAATTGTAATTAGTCCTGCGGCAAAAGCAATCAAGCGAATATTTATTCCGGTAAGCCACGGCCAGATGAAAGAAAGATACTCCATCATTCCCACTATACCGGAAGCAATTTCGAACGGCCCGCTGAGAAGGAAAGACCATATGAATAAAAAAGCAATTAACTTACCAAAATATCTTTTGTATGCTTCACGAAGATAAATATAAGAGCCGCCTTCGCCGGGAAGCGCTGTGCTTAACTCTGCCCAAACTTGTCCATCTGAAATAGCGATGATTGCGCCGACAGCCCAGCCAAGCATTGCCTGAGGTCCGCCCATTGTTGCAACGATTAAAGGAATTGTAATGAATGGACCAATTCCAACCATTGTTGCCATGTTTGAAGCTGTTGCGTGAAGAAATCCTAAGCTTCTATCTAGATGGTAGTGCTTTATTTCTGCCAAATTAATTCCTCATCCGGATTGAAAAATATTTTTGCGAATATAGTATAATCCCATTTTTAATACTACAAATAAGTTTAATAAAAAAAGATTTATGTAATTATTGCAATCATCTTTTGTAATTTGGAAATTGTAAATAGTAGAAATTGTTTTTGAGAATAATTTTTAACAAAAGGACATCAATGGAAAAAAATATTGTTATTAGAAATTGCGCACTATTCAATTCAGCCGGCAAGAAAGAATTTTCTGATATAAAAATTGTAAACGGAAAAATAAGTGAAATAAAAAAATCAAATGTCAATGAACATTTCGATGAAGTAATTATTGATGCTGAGGGAAAAATAGCAGCGCCGGGATTTATTGATGTTCACATTCAAGGAGCGGGCGGCGCGGATGTTCTTGATAATAATAAAGAAGCTCTTGAAACAATTTCTAAAACTTTAGCGAAGACCGGTACAACAGGATTTTTGGGAACAACAGTTGTAAAACCTCAATGGGGAAATTCTCATCTAAAATTAATGAATGAATTTATGGGGAAAAATCTTGGCGGTGCTGCTTTACTCGGAATTCATTTGGAAGGACCATTCATCAATATAAAAAAGAAAGGCGGCTTGGCTGAGGATAGTATTTATGAATCTTATCCAAATGCATTGGAAGAAATATTTGAAGCAGCCGGCAATTCATTAAAGATGATGACCATTGCCCCTGAACTTCCAGGAAATTTGGAAAATATAAAGAAGCTTCGAAAGCATGGCGCAGTTGCCTCGTTTGCACATTCGGATGCAACTTATGAAGAAACAATAAAAGGATTTGAAGCCGGAATAAATCATGTTACTCATATTTTTAATGCGATGCCTCCGCTTAATCATAGAACTCCGGGGCCACTCGCAGCGATATTTGAAAATAAAGAAATACCGGTTCAAATTATCAGCGACGGACATCATCTTCATCCAAGCATTGTAAACTTAATTTATCGATTGGTCGGCAAGGATAGATGCATTTGTATCACCGACGGCATGCACGGAATTGGCTTGCCGGATGGAATTTATACATACAATGGAAAGCAGTATGAATCGAAAGGCGGCGCTGCCCGTTATTTTGACGGAACACTTATCGGTTCAACAATGAGCCTGGGAAATATCGCATTAAAATTTATGGAATTTACCGGATGTAATTTGGAAACTGCAATCAATACAATTACTAAAAATCCTGCAAAGCTTTTGGGAATTGATGACAGAAAAGGCGCAATAGAAATTGGAAAAGATGCCGATATAGTTTTATTTGATGAAGACTTTTCAATTTATATGACATTAGTTGCCGGAGAAATAGTCTATAAAAAATGAAGCTAATACCTAAATCACATTGAAATCTTTTTTCAGTTAACTTGTCGGAACCATTTCAAATAATGTTCGTCTAAAATCATTCTTAAAAAAATAATTGCAAAAAGATTATTTATTTTCGCATGAATATTTTTCACAACTCAAAAAATAAATTATAATGAGCATTGTTGTAGAAAATCTTACCAAACAATACGGACCACAAAAAGCAGTAGATGAGATTTCATTTCAAGTAAATACCGGTGAGATATTGGGCTTTCTAGGTCCAAATGGCGCAGGTAAAACAACCACAATGAAAATTATCACTTGTTTCATGGCTCCATCGGCGGGCGACGTAAAGATTAACAATCTTTCCATCCATTCAAACCCGGATGAAATAAAAAAGAAAATAGGCTACTTACCGGAAAACAATCCGCTTTATTATGACATGCCGGTTCTGGAGTATCTGGATTTTGTTGGAAAGCTGCAAGGAATTGAAAACAATAAAATTCAAGATAAAATTGTTGAGATGGTTCATGTTTGCGGATTGAATGAAGAGAAGCATAAAAAAATTGGAGAGCTTTCAAAAGGATATAGGCAGAGAGTCGGGCTTGCTCAAGCAATGATTCATGACCCTGAAATATTAATTTTAGATGAGCCGACTACGGGATTAGATCCAAACCAAATAATTGAAATTAGAAAACTCATTCGTCATATTGGTAAAGAAAAAACGGTTATTTTAAGCACTCATATTTTGCCCGAAGTTGAAGCAACCTGCGACAGAATTTTAATCATCAACAAAGGAAAAATTGTTGCCGACGGAACACCGGAGACATTGCGCAAACAAGCGCAGGGAAATGAAGTCCTGCGGGTTCAAATTTCCGATTCAGATAACAAGGATAATTTAATTTCAACTTTGCAGTCGTTAGATTCAGTTCAAATGGTTGATCCGGTTACTGATCATAATGGAACTTTTTTAATTCAAAGTAAACCGGGAACTTCTTCAAGGAGAACCATTTTTAATATGTGCGTCCAAAAGAAATGGGTGTTAACTGAAATGACACCAATCGAAACTAAACTTGAAGATATTTTTAGAGAACTAACTACTGATTAATTATTATGAAAAAAATTTGGATCATTGCATTAAAAGAACTCAGATCTTTTTTTGATTCTTTAACAGCTTACATTTTAATTGTAGTATTTCTTGGCCTCAGCGGATTTTTCACTTGGCTTTTCGGCTCTGATATTTTCTTTGTTGGTCAAGCTTCGCTTCAATCATTTTTTTCTGTGGCTTATTGGACGCTTTTCTTTTTTACTCCGGCGCTTACGATGCGAATGCTCGTTGAAGAAAATAAAACCGGAACAATCGAATTATTATTAACGAAAGCTGTAACCGACTGGGACGTAATTCTGGGAAAGTTTCTTGCTTGTTTAATGCTAATCGGAGTAGCGCTTCTTCTTACACTTCCATATTACATTAGCGTTTGGGCGTTAGGACCAATTGATCACGGCGCTGTCTGGTGCGGTTACCTTGGATTAATATTGATGAGTATGGCATATATCAGCATTGGATTGTTTGCAAGCAGCGTTACAAACAATCAAATAGTATCATTTTTACTATCATTATTTATCGGAGTTTTTTTCTTAATCATCTTTAATGTTTTATCTTCAAACTTCACAGGAATAATTGGAGAAATATTAAGTTATCTGAGTCTTTCAACTCACTTCGATTCGATTTCTCGTGGGGTTATCGATTCTAAAGATGTTATCTTCTTTTTAAGTATAACAGTGTTCGGATTAATTTTAGCTGAATCTTCTCTTTCAAAAAGAAATATTGTTGAATAAAAACTATGCTGACTAAACAAAAAGTATTTACAACAATCGCATTAATTTTTGGTATCCTCTTATTGATAAATATTGTCGCAGACCGTTTCTTTGTGCGGCTTGATTTTACAGAGGGCCATCAATATACTTTAAGCAAAGCAACCGATGATATTTTAAAATCATTAGATGCACCAGTTACTGTTACAGCTTATTTTTCTGAAAATCTTCCACCGGATGTAGCTCAAGTAAAAAATGATTTTAAAGATATGCTGATTGAATACAGCAATGAATCTGATGGTAAAGTCGTTTACGATTTTATAAATCCAAATAAAGATCAAGCAGCTGAGATGAAGGCGCAGCAGGCCGGAATTCAACCGGTTATGATCAATGTGCGTGAACGAGATCAAATGAAGCAGCAGCGTGCTTATTTAGGCGCAGTTTTGGAGTATCGAGGTCGTACCGAAAGGATTCCATTAATCCAACCTGGTTCTGCTATGGAATATGCTCTTTCATCAACAATTAAAAAATTATCACTTAAGAACAAAACAAAAATTGCTTTCCTTCAAGGAAATGGTGAACCATCTCTTCCCGAACTCCAGCAGCTTAATGAACAGCTTTCAATCCTTTATGATGTAAACACTGTCCAGCTAACTGATACGACTACTATTCCGGCTGACTACAAGACACTTGTTATTGTTTCTCCGCAGGATACGATTGCGCCTGATTTGTTAAAACAACTTGATGATTTTCTTTCAAGAGGAGGAAGAATTTTAGTAGCTCTTGATCGAGTAAAAGGAAATTTGCAAAATGCTACCGGTTCAAGTTTGAATATTGGTTTAAGTGACTGGTTGAAAAATAAAGGAGTTGATGTTGAAGATGGTTTTGTAATTGATGCTAACTGCGGAAGTGTAATGGTTCGTCAGCAGCAGGGAATGTTTGTAATGAATACGCCGGTTAGATTTCCTTATTTACCAATGATTACAAAATTCGCTGATCATCCTATAACAAAGGGGATTGTGCAAGTACTAATGCCGTTCGTAAGCCCTATAAAATATACATCAAAAGATAGTTTGCTTCATTTTGTCACTTTAGCATCAACTTCAGACAAAGCAGGAATTCAGCGCCCACCAGTATACTTTGAAGTAACAAAACAATGGACTAAAAACGATTTCCCGGTTTCTTCATTGTCTGTTGCAGTTGCAGTTGATGGAAAAATAGAGAACGGAATTTATTCTAAGATGGTTGTATTTGGTAACGGAGATTTTGCGACTAATGGCTCAGGACAAAATGCTCAAAGACTTGAGCCGGACAATGTGAATTTAATGGCGAATGCAATTGATTGGCTTTCTGATGATACCGGATTAATTTCACTTCGTACCAAAGGAATTAATTCCCGACCTATAAAAGCTAACATTGAAGAAAGCACAAAAGTATTAGTGAAGTATCTGAACTTTTTACTTCCTATACTTTTAATTATTGCTTACGGAATTTTCAGATATCAGCGCAGAAGAAGACTAAAAAATAAATGGATGAATGAAATTTATGGTTAATAAGCTGTCGATAAAATCACTCGGAATAGTTTTCCTTGTTCTATTATTAGTGGTTGTTGCATTCATAATTTATGATTCAAGCCATGGTGAAAGATCGTTCAGAAGCAGCTTGGTTTCGATTGATACTGCGAAGGTTACTTCAATTAGCATTTATCCAAAATCTCTATTCCATAAAGAAGTTAGAATATTCAAAGAAGGAAATTACTGGAAAGTAAATCTAACAAACGGAAAGTCTGCTGTTGTACCGAATTCAAAAGTTCAAGATTTATTATCTCAGCTTTTGGAAGTTAAGCCAGAAAGTGTAGTAGGACAAAGTGAAAAACAATGGAAAGAATTTAATGTGGATACTTCAGGAACAAGAGTAAAAGTTTTTGAAGGCGGGAAAAATACTCTGGACTTGATTATTGGTAAGTTTACTTATCAGCAGCCACGGACCATGTTAACTTACGTTCGTGTTGAAGGTGATGATAATATTTATCAAACAAATGAATTTTTAGATTTTGTATTCAATCATGATGCAAATTATTTTAGAGATGATGCAGTAGTTAAAGATAATTATTTAAGCTGGAACAAACTTACTTTTACTTATCCGGCAGACAGCTCATTTCAATTAGTTAAGACTAATGGTAAGTGGGGAATTAACGGAAGCAGTGTTGATTCGGCGAAGATTGCAAATTATCTGAGCTCTCTTTCAAATATGGAAGATCCTAATTTTATCGATAACCCTGATCAATCTATTTTTAGAAAAGCCGAATACACGCTCACTATCCAAACTCCAAGGTTTGGTGCAATAAATGTTTCAGCATTTGCTGATACTTCAAATATCGTAATTACTTCCTCACAATATCCCGATACTTACTTTGATGGGAAAAAAGCAGATTTCTGGAAAAGAGTTTTTGTTAGTAGAGATTCTTTCATAAAAAAGTAAAAGTATTAATTGCAAATATTTAATTAAAAGATTTTTCCCGCTTCAAAATCACTAATCATTAAAATAACTTTTCTATATTTGCAGAAATTGTTTATGATGAATTTCTAAAAGGTTATAGAGATGTTCCGATTATTCTTAAAGGAAAATTTCATTCTTCTCTCGCTTATTGTAATACTTTCTTTATTTCAAAACTTAAACGCTCAAGAATTTAAATTTGTAGTTTGGGGTGACAGCCAATTTGAAAATCCAAATACTTTTGAAGAGATAGTTAAAGAAACTGAACTGCTGAAGCCGTCATTTGTAATTCATGTCGGCGATATGATTCATGGATATACTTACGATATTAATCAAGCAAGAGAACAATGGAAAAGATTTAAGCAGCAAATTTCTCCTTTAACTTGCCCATTCTATCCGACACCCGGTAATCATGATGTAACCACAAAAGAAATTCAGCCTGCTTATACAGAAGCCTGGGGAAAAGATAAGCTGTATTATTCTTTCGATTATAAAAATTCTCACTTCATAATTATAAATGCATTTCTCGATCAGCAGTTTGATACCATACCAACAGCAGAATATCAATGGCTTCTGCAAGATTTAGAGAAAGCTAAGAATGCCGACAATATTTTTATTTCATTTCACTCGCCGCTTTACATGAATCCTAAGTTTGATTGGAAACCGCTTCAAGAAATTTTGAAGAAGTATCATGTAAAAGGAATCTTTTCCGGTCATTATCATATTTATGATTACAGAGTTGAAAATGGAATTCCGTACTTTTGCTTAAACTCATCCGGCAATATGGATTTTAATAATTTTCTTGCTGGTTACGGACATGGATTTTTATATGTAACAGTTAACGGAAGTAAAGTGGATTATGCATTTATATCTAATGGAAAAGTATATCCACCCGATGCTGTTAAAACTGGAGAGTCTAGAAGATCGCCAAGATTTTTTAATGGAGATGAAACAATTTTAATTCCTGATCCGGCAAAAGCACCGACAAAAATGAATGTTGAAGTTCCCATAAAAAATAGAAGCGACGTTGAACGAGATTATACTCTGACATGGAAGACAAAAGATTACCGCTGGAAGTTTGAACCATGGGGTGCAAATGTTAAAGTTGGACCGGGAGAAACAAAGTTGGTTAAATTTTCTTTATCAGGTCCAAAAGGAAAATTTTCAAGAGACGAGTTACCGAAATTAAAGGTATCTGCACCTTACACAACATTAGCCGGAGCTAACACACATAGTGTTTACTATTTCCATTTGTTTAATCCGCCGCAGACTTTTGCAAAGTTCACAAATGAAAAAATAAATCTTGATGGAATAGCAGATGAACAAGCGTGGAAAAAAGATAAAGGAATAGACCAGCTATATGATGGATATACTGGCGATTCATCTAAAGAAAAAACACATATAAGGCTTCTGTATAATGATAAAGATTTATATGTAAGTATTATCGGCGATGAACCTCATCCTGAAAATCTTTCTGCGAAAGCTTACGGCGATATTCCTTTAGTTTTTGGTGATGATGATTTTGAATTATTCTTTGATACCAAGCATGATCAAACAACTTTCTTCAGACTCATGGTTAATCCAAAGGGAACAGTTTTGTGCAGCAGTTCCAAAGGATTATTCTCATTTAAGTTTGATGTAAAGACGCATGTCGGTAAAGATAATTGGAGCGCAGAATTCAAAATCCCGTTTGATCAGTTAAATGTTAGCAAACTAAAGAAAGGAACAATCTGGGGATTTGAAGTTATCCGCCATAGACTGCAATCAAAAATACAGCAGAGTTTTTGGTCGTTGATGCAATATTATCTTCCTTATCAACCTGAGTATTTTGGTTTGTTGAAGTTTGAATAAAAGAATAGAACGCGGATTGAGCGGATTTAGCTGATTAACACGGATTTGATCAGCGTAAATCAGCCTAATCCGTGTCATCCGTGTTCCATTGTGTTTAAAGAGCAGTTATCGCAGTTGCCGCAAGGTTTTTCATCTTTGAATCCAAAGTAATCCGAGATAAAAACTCTGCGGCATTCTTCTCCTCTAAAATAATTTACTACAGAAAGCAGCTTCTTGTTATCATTCAAAAGTTTTTCTTTTAGATGATTTTCATTCTCAAGCTCATCGGGTAATTCATCAATTATTTTTAGATCACGATTTTCTATTAAGCCTTCTGTTACACCGTAACGATCGAGCATGCCAAGTGCAGTTTCGATTCTAAAATCTTTGCGGTTCTTAAAATTCATTTGTTCTCGTAAATGTTCAATTCCATCAACAGAATTTACAGCATGAATATCTCTCTTTAACAAATCATAAAGCGCTGAATAAAAATCCGCACTTGGATTAGACCACTTAATAAATTCCATTTGAGTATAAAGATCATCTTGATTATAAAGTAGAAGACAAAGCGAATCTTTCCCATCTCTGCCAGCGCGTCCTATTTCCTGGTAATAAGATTCAATTGATGATGGAACTTCCGCATGAATGACAAATCGAATATCCGGTTTATCTATTCCCATACCAAAAGCATTTGTTGCAAGGATAAGTTTTTGTTTTCCGCTAATAAATTCCCGTTGCATTTGCTTTCTCTGCTTATCCGGAAGCTTACCATGATAAACTCCGTGCGCAAATCCTTGATCGCGAAGCATCTGGGAAAACTTCTCCAATGTTTGTATCAATGCAAAATAAATTATGCCCGATCCTGAATAATTATTTAGAACGGAAATTATTGCAGCATACTTTTCCTTCTCATCAAAAATATCAAGCGCTTCAAGTCTAAGGTTTGGCCTGTCAATTCCTTGATGAAAAATTTTTATCTCATCTTTATTGATGTCCAGCTTTTCAATTATATCTTTTTGAACTTCGGGAGTTGCAGTTGCAGTTAGCGCAATTGTTAAAGGATTGTCGATTATTTTTCTAAACTCTGCAATCCTTGAATAATCTGGTCTGAAGTCATGTCCCCATTCCGAAATGCAATGCGCTTCGTCAATTGCAAGAAGCGAAATATTAGTTGATTTGATTTTATCAACGAATTCACTTTTCCTAAAACGTTCCGGAGTTACATATAATAATTTTATCTTACCACCGATAAAATCTTCCAATCTGGAATCCCGTTCTTTTTTGGAGAGAGTAGAATTGATAAATCCCGCCGGAATATTTTTCTTTCTCAAAGCATCAACTTGATCCTGCATAAGTGCGATGAGCGGACTAATTACTATTGTACCTCCATCAAAAATTAAAGCGGGAACTTGGTAGCACAATGATTTTCCGCTGCCCGTAGGCATTAAAACAAGCGAATGACCTTTCTTATTCACCAATCTATTTATAATATTTTCCTGTTCACCGCGAAAGGAATCGAAGCCAAAATATTTCTTAAGTATTTCTTTCATCTAATCAAAAACATTATTTGAATTTACTACTCAAAGATAACAATACGGTGCGATTAATTATCTGAATAATTTAATCCCAACATTAGTTAAAGATTTGATTTTTCTTTTTTATCTTTAACACAAATGTTTTAATTAAAATTCCGGGGAACGTATTATTACACAATTATTTCACAGGGAAACTGGAAACCTAAACAGACCGCTGATTCTATTTGCAATGATGCTTGCAAATTTTATGTCTGCCGTTGAAGCCACAATAGTTGCAACGGCAATTCCAACCATCGTCAGCAGCCTGGGGGGATTTTCATTATTCACATGGGTGTTCTCAGCATTTCTACTTACGCAGGGCGCAACAATTCCTCTCTACGGAAAGTTATCTGATATTTACGGGCGGAAAAAAATCTTCGTTTTTGGCGTTATGTTATTTATTATCGGATCGGCTCTGTGCGGATTTGCAAACAGTATGTATATGCTGATTATTTTCAGAGCAATACAAGGAATAGGCGCAGGTGCTGTTTTGCCTACAAGCCAAACCATTATTGGTGATATTTATAGACTCGAAGAACGCGCTCGCATTCAAGGTTATCTCAGCAGCGTTTGGGGAATTTCTGCAGTCATTGGTCCTGCAGTCGGAGGAATTATTGTTCAGAATTTTAGCTGGGCATGGATATTTTTTATAAACATTCCAATCGGAGTTGTCTGTATAATGACAATTGCATTTTATTTCCATGAAGATGCTTCAAAATTAAAATCATTCACAGTTCAAAGATCAAAAATTTCAGATGATAAAATTTTAAATAAAAAATCCAAACCCGGTAAGATAGATTACGCCGGCTCAATACTTTTAATCAGCGCAATTTCGTTTTTACTTATTCCATTATTAGAAGCGGGCAGTATTTGGCAATTAGATGATATAAGATTTTTAGGAATGATTTTTTCGTCATTAGTCCTTTTTGTTATTTTCTGGATTATTGAACATCGCGCTGAAGATCCGATAATTCCGTTTTCGTTATTAAAATCATCGGCAATATTATTTCCTAATATTTTAGGATTGATCGTCGGGATAACTACCATTGCAATAAGTTCTATCATTCCAATGTTTGCTCAGGGAGTATTAGGAACAACAGCAATCGTAGCGGGATTCCTTTTGGCTTCAATGTCAATCGGCTGGCCGCTTGCTTCAAGCCAAGCCGGAAAAATAATTCTAAAAACAAGTTTTAGATTTACAGCGATCTCAGGCTCGATTGTCTTGCTTGCCGGCTCATTGCTTTTGTTGATGATAAATCAAAACGCAAGCTTAATTGAAATTTCATTTTACATTTTTATTGTCGGATTGGGACTTGGATTAACTTCCACAACTTCGATTGTAGTCGTTCAGCATGTTGTGCCGTGGGAAAAACGCGGAGTAGCAACAAGCTCAAATTCTTTTATGAGAATGCTCGGCAGTACTTTTGGCGCAACGCTGTTCGGTGGCTTGCTCAACTATCACATAAAGTCTATGATTCCTGAATCGCAAAAGAATATTGATATTATAAAAATTTTAATCGATCCAATTCAAAAACAAAAATATTCGTCAGCTTATATAGAGCAGTTAAAAAATATTTTGGGAAATGCTGTTCACAGTATTTATTTCTACTTAGTTATAATTGTTTTTATTGGAATTGTTGTTGCGTATTTTATTCCGAAAGAAATTAAAGAGGAGAGTGTGTGAAAAGTATAAAATTAATAATTTCAACTTGACATACTTTTCTAAATTCATTAGTACCTTATCAATAAAATTAAAACCAAAACTGGCAAGAAATAGATTAGGCGTTAACAAAATTGAGGCTTGGTATAATCACTAAATTCTTCAACTTCAAACATGTGATTATTACTTGTCTTCCAAATTCTGTTACGTAATATTTATAGGTTTTGCCAACCTTTCTAATTAA
>JAMCWE010000185.1 GCA_023475265.1 Bacteroidota bacterium | reverse complement strand
TGGAATTGAATAAGCAGACAATTTTGGATTCGAATTTTTAAACTCGTTTAATTCAACGGAGAGTTCGGGAGTAATTACTTCATCGGCATCAATCCATAAAATCCAATCATTTGAAGTCATAGACAAAGCTTTTTGTTTCGTCTTGGCGTAGCCCATCCATTCAACCAATTCACATTTTACTTTTTGATAAGATTTTACAATTATAAAAGTTTTGTCGCTTGTTCTGTTATCCACAAGAACAATAATTTCATCAATGCAATTTAATTGACTTTCAATGCACCTGGCGATGTTTTTCTCTTCGTCTTTTGCAATTAAAATAGATGATAGTCTTATTTTTTGTTCCAAATAATAATTAAAGTTTAATTTGGGAAAATATTATGGCTTTAGAATAAAATGTTATTTTAGAGCCGAATAAATAAAACAAAAATTTATCTAAAATGCTTATTATAAATTGACGCTGTAGATATTATTCATATTATAAATTCACATCGAAATTTTCTATATTTGCCAAAAGATTGTCATTTTTCAATTCTCCTGGAATAAAACACTTGATAAAAATAGCGGAAAGAAAATTTTTAGTGTTTTACATTCTAAATTTTATTTTTCATAATCATTCAATTATAGTTCTAAGATTTGTCTTCAATCAAATTGTCTTAATAAATAATACTGTTCAAGATTTTTTATGAACCAGCTTCAAAATATATTTCGGTTAGTTCGGTTAAAAATCAATCCCGATTCCATAAAAGAATTAAGCTGGGTATTTCTTGGACAAGTAATTAATGTTGTTCTAAGCTTTGTCATCGTAAAAATACTTTCCGGAATGGGGCCAAAAGATTACGGTATTTATGCACTTGTAATTACTATTGCTGTTTTTATCGGTATGTCCCTTTACGGACCTGTCGCTCAGGGATTCATACGTTTTTATTATCATTATCTTGAAAAATCTTTATCGAACATTTTTGCTGCGCTAATTTACAAAATCTTAATAGTATCAAGTGCAATATTAATTTTACTTGCTATAATTTTCTTCGTCATTTCTTATTTTATTAATTTTTCACAGCCCGCGATATTCTTTTTAATTGCAGGAATTTATATTGTACTTGCTAAGATTACAGAATTTTTCAATTCAACTTTAAATTTGATCAGGAAGAGAAAGGAAAACTCACTTTTACAAGGTGCGGAAAAAGCTTTTATTATTTTATTTCTATTTATTCTTCTTCACTTTAACAGCTTAAATCTTATTTACGTTTTCATCTCACTTTCTATTGTGGCTTTCACTTTTTCTTCAGTAAAATTTTTAGTATTTCAAAAATTTCTCCCGGCTGAAAACAAAAAAGATTCTGACTTTGTAAAAAGCTCTCAAGCTGAAATGCGAACAAAATTATTTTTGTATATTTCTCCGTTTTTGATTTGGGGATTCAGCGGCTGGCTTCAGTTGAACGGTGAGAAATGGATTATTAATGGATTACTTTCAACTGCAGATGTTGGAATTTATGCCGTGATGCTGGCATTGGTAAATGCTCTTGTAATTATACCCAACAATATTATTTCTGATTTTGCAACTCCAATAATTTTTCAACAATATTCGGATATGAATAATAAAGAAAATATCAATGCAGGCTTTCACTATATAAGGCTGAACATGCTGATCATATTTCTGCTCGCGTTGTTCTCAACATTTTTAACATATTTTTGGGGAAGAGAAATCATAATACTAATAAGCAATAAAAATTATACGCCGTATTGGTATTTACTGCCGCTGCTTAGCTTTGGAACCGGAATGTTTTTAACAGGGCAAGCACAAACTGTTTTAGGGATGGCGCTTAATCTTCCTAAAAAATATTTGCTGCCGAAAATATTAATCGGAATTCTGTCTGTTGTATTAAATTTTATTTTTATTAAGTACACAGGAATAAATGGAGTTGCTTACACGGTTTTGTTAATAGGAATATTTTATGTAATCTTCATTGCCATAGTAAATAGGAAAATAAAATCAACATTTTCATCATTAATGAATTAGAGATATAAATCGTATAATGAAAATATTCGTCGCAATAATGAAATATGATTACGGAGATGAAGAGCGCGGCTATTCATTTGAATATTACAATGTTTATCTTCCTTTGTGTGATGTCTATGGCAGCGAGAATGTTTTGCTTTTTGATTATTTCAGTGAAATAAAACAAAACGGCAAAGAAGTGATGAATAAAAAGTTGAAAGAAATCATTGCAGATATTAAACCTGATTTATCGATATTCTGCCTTCTTTGGGAAAATCAATTTGATGAAAAAATAATTTTATTACTTAAAGAAAAAACAAAAACTTTGATTTACTTTTTTGATGATCCATGGCGGCAAAAGTTTGTTAGACACTGGATAAAATATTTTGATTTTTTCAGCACTCCGGATTATTATATGCATCAGCAGTATTTACTGGATGGTTTTCAGAATGTAATCTATTCACCATTCGGATATAATTCTTCAATATATAAGAAACATAATCTCGAAAAAATTTATGATGTTTCTTTTGTGGGTGGTTTTAGTCCTCTGAGGAAATGGATAATCCATAATCTTGAGAAGGAAAATATAAAAGTTAATATTTTCGGAAGAGGCTGGGGCAAAAAAGGAAATTGGATTTCCCAGGAAGAAATGGTAAAAATTTTTAATCAATCAAAAATAAATCTCAACCTTTCCAATGCTATTTATAATGATCCTAAATTTTTATTCTGGTCCCTTCACTCACTTGAAAATGTGAAGCAATTAATACTTTTGAAAAAAACAAAAGAGCAAGTTAAAGGCAGGCATTATGAAATAAACGCCTGCGGCGGATTTCAGCTTAGCTATTTTATTCCCGGGTTAAATTTAGTTTATGAAATTGATAAAGAGATTGCAGTTTACGAGGAAGTAAATAAAATCTCAGGTATGGTTAAGTTTTTTCTTGAAGCGGAAAACTTGCGAAATGAAATTGCAGATAATGGATATCAAAGATCGGTAAAAGAACACTCGGCGCAACTCTACATGAAAAAATTAGTTGAACAAGCATTGAACAAAACGGAAAAATAATTTTTAATAAATGCAAAAGAATAATCCGCTTGTCTCAGTTGTAATTCCTGCTTATAATGTAGAAAAATTTATCGGGGAAACGCTTCGCTCTGTATTAAACCAAACGTATAATAATTATGAAATCATAGTAGTTGATGATTCATCAAGAGACCAAACTGCCTCAGTTGTAAATCAATTTATTCAATTAGATAAACGGATAAAATATTTCAAGATTGAACACTCAGGACGACCGGCAGTGCCAAGAAATTTTGGAATCAGCAAAGCAAGCGGCGAACTAATTGCTTTTCTTGACAGCGATGATTTGTGGAAAAAAAATAAATTAGCCGAACAAGTTTTATTCTTAGAAAAATATCCGGGTTTGATTTTTATATATTCAATGAGCGTTACTTTTGGTGATGTAAATTTATTTTCGCCGTTTTATGAAGTTCTTCCGTTGCTTAACAAAGCAGCTAGAACAAAAGAAGACCTTTTGAAAAAAGGGAATTCAATTACATGCTCTTCGGTTTTGATCAGATCCGATTATCTGAAAAAGGTAAATGGATTTGATGAAGATCCAAAGCTCAAAGCTGTTGAAGATTATGACCTATGGATAAGATTAAGTGAATTTGGAAAGTTTGGATTCATTCCAAGAATTCACACGTACTATCGAGTTCATTCTTCGCAATCTTCGAGTGATTGGGAAACGAAACAAAAACGGTTAGAATATTTATCTTCAAAAAGAAATATTGATTTGCCTAAATATCATTTCTATCGTAACAAAGGATTTCCTATCAGGATTGCACGGAACAGCGTACACTTTTTAACTTTTTTATATGTTAAATTTTTATCTTTGATTAATCGCGGCGTTTCCCAATGACGAAGAAGAAAAAAATATTATGCATTTCGGTAATGGAGCATTGGGGCGGCGGAGAAGAATTTTTACTGAAGCTTGCGATGAATGTTGCAGATTATGAGTTTATTATTGCTTCACCAAACGGCGAACCGTTAAATGTTTTTAAACGAAATGGAATTAAGTCTGTCGAAATAAATAGTTTGAAAAAATATTATCAGAATACCGGCAGCTGGTCATTTCTTCTTAAAATAAAAACATTTTTTAATGTAAAATTTTCAACTATTAAATTGATTGGTGTAATTTTAAAACATAATGTTGATTTGATTTTAGCAAACGGAAATTTTGCCGGTATTTATAGTCTACCTTCAGCATTATTAACTAAACGGAAATTTATAGTTATCCAGCATTTGATTTATAAAAAAGATACACTTGAATCAAAAATCTTGAAAATCTTAAATCGTTATTCTGATAAATTAATTTGTATCTCGGTAGCAGTTTCGGAAAATGTAAAAAATATTTTAGGTGAGGATAAGACAAATAATATCATGATAATCCGTCATGGTATTGAAATGCCGGCATTGAATGAAATTGACAAAAAGACAAATACAAACAAAGACGAGATAAATATCGGAATTATCGGCAGCATCATCAGACTTAAAGCAATAGACATTATAATTGATGCATTACAAGAAATAATTTTTGAAAATAGAAATGTTCATCTTCATATTTTCGGTTCGGTAAGAAGCGATGAATCGGATTCAATTATGTATGAAGAAGAATTAAAGAAGATGATAATCGAGAAGAACCTTTCTGAAAATATTCACTTTCACGGTTTTGAAAAATTGAAGGAGCGAATTTACGATAATCTGGATATTGTTGTTAATTATTCAAAAGTACCCGAATCTTTTTCACTTACTGTTTTGGAAGCAATGTCATTCGGAAAAATTGTAATTGCCTCCGATATTGGCGGTCCGAAAGAATTAATTAAAAACAATGAAAATGGATTTCTTATTCCTCCTTCAAATAAAAATGCATTGAAAGAAAAATTAGAATATTGTATTTCGAATCTGAATTCAGCAGAATTTGATAATATTAAAAAATGTGCAAGAAAAACTGTAGAAGAAAAATTTAGTCTAAAAAAATTTTCTTCCGATTATAAAAAGTATTTTGATTCCATTTTATCCACATAAAGGAAAATCAGTTTTTGAAAACTGCAATTGTTCATGATTGGTTTGCCGGTTACGCCGGTTCTGAAAGAGTAGTTGAGTCGCTGACCAATGTTTGGAAAGATGCTGATGTTTACGTGCTATTCAATCTTTTGACTTCCGAAGAACAAAAGATTGTGGTTAAGGATAAAATTCCGTTCACTTCATTTCTTCAGAATTGGAAATCAGTCAGAAGAAATCACAGAAAATATTTGCCATTATTTCCATATGCAATTGAACAGTTTGATTTATCAAAATATGATCTCATTATTTCAAGTTCTCATGCTGTTGCCAAGGGTGTTTTAACGAATTCAAATCAGCTTCATATTAATTACTGTCACACTCCGATTCGATATGCATGGGATTTGACCCATCAGTATTTAAATGAAGCAAATCTCACTTCAGGAATTAAAGGAATGGCTGCAAAGGCAATTCTTCATTATATCCGGATGTGGGATGTTTCTGCCGCAAATAGAGTTGATCATTTTGTTGCCAATTCAAACTACATTGCCGGAAGAATAAAAAAAATATACAGAAGAGATTCGGAAGTAATTTATCCGCCGGTTGATACAAGTAATTTTCCTCTTGAAACGAAAAAGGAAAATTTCTATTTGACTGCATCAAGACTTGTCCCTTATAAGCGAATTGATTTGATAGCAGAAGCTTTTTCAAAAATGACTGATAAGAAATTGATAATTATTGGCGAAGGTCCGGAAGCTGAAAAAATTAAATTAAAGTCTGCTATGAACGTTGAATTTCTTGGGTATCAATCGGGCGAGAAATTGCGGGAGTACATGCAAAAAGCTAAAGCATTTGTATTTGCAGCCGATGAAGATTTTGGAATAATGGTTATAGAGGCACTTTCTTGCGGCACACCTGTTATAGCATTGAATAAAGGCGGCACAGCAGAAACTATGATTGATAATAAGACGGGGATTCTTTTTGATAATCAAAATCCTGAATCGATTATAGATGCAGTACAAAGATTTGAAAGTGCACAAAACAATTTTGATCCATCTGCCTTGAGTGAATATGCAAAGAAGTTTGATAGGAAAATCTTTGAAGAAAGAATCAAAGAATTCGTCGAATCAAAGAGTAAAGAATTCTTTAGTAGATAATTTGAAATGATTACAAGTAAAAAATCTACATATTATTTAAGATTATTTCTTGATCTACTTATTTTAAATATTTCTTTTTTTGTTGCCGCAATTCTTTCTCAATCGTTCAAGATACTTCTTCAAAGAAATTACATGTTCATTTTAATGACCGGATTGAATTTCGTTTGGTATTTCGTCTCTAATGTTATCGAATTTTATGAAGATTTTAATACAAGAAATTTTTCTTATCAATTTATTAAGATTTTTAAGAATATTATAGTTCAAGTATTGACAGCGGTTCTGTTTATCTTTCTTGTAAAGGAAGATCTGTTCACAAGAAACTTTATTATTCTTTACGCTCTTCTTCTAACGGTTCTGGTTAGTATTAGAACTCAAATCATCAAGCACACAATTGCCCGCGTCAGAGGCAAAGAAAAAAATATAAGAAATGTTTTGATTATCGGCGCCGGGGAGCTTGGTAGAAACTTTTTCCAGATGATCAACAAAAGCAATGATTTTGGTTTTAATCTTGTGGGATTCCTGGATGATGCAAAAGATAATCCAAACGACATGAATATTATCGGCACACTAAATGAGATTGACAAAATTTTACCCGAAAAGAAAGTTGAGGAAGTTGTAATTGCGCTTCCGATTTATGCTGCAAATCAGCTTGATGAAATAATAAAAGTTTGTAATCGGAATGCCGTAAGAGTTCATATCATTCCGGATTATTTCAGATATCTTTCGAAAAAATTTCAGATAAACATGATGGGAAATTTTCCCATCATTACAGTAAGAGGCGAACCATTATCTGAATTTCATTGGCGATTTGTAAAGCGTACTTTTGATATCATTTTTTCTTTGTTGGCAATTGTTTTGATTTTATCCTGGCTTTATCCGTTGCTTTTTATATTGAATAAAATCTATTCGCCGGGGCCGGTTATGTTTGTGCAGGATAGAGTAGGCGCAAAAGATAAAATATTTAAATGTTATAAATTCCGGACAATGCATGTTGGAAACAGAAGTATAAACAAATATCAGCCAACAACTGAAGAAGATTCAAGAATAACCAGAGTCGGAAAATTCTTAAGAAAATCAAACGTCGATGAGCTTCCTCAATTTATAAATGTTTTAAAAGGCGATATGTCAATTGTTGGGCCAAGACCTCATCCAATTGCATTTCATGAAATCTATAAAGAAATGGTTGACGAAATAAAAATTAGAAGCTGGGTGAAACCAGGAATAACCGGCTGGGCGCAAATACACGGATACCGCGGCGATGTTCCAGATTATGAAGAAAATAAAAAACGTACAATAAAAAGAATTGAATACGATTTGTGGTATATCGAAAATTGGTCAAGCTGGCTTGATGTTCAAATCATACTAACTACTGTTTGGCAAATGGTTAAAGGTGATACAAAAGGAATTTAATCACTTTAGAAGATTTCTTGATTTTAAAATGCTTGACATTATTGGTAAGTCAAACTAATTTTCTTTAAGGTTTGTTGTAAAATAATTAACGAGCTATAACTATGTATGTAAATGTAAATGCTAAGCAACTTGTGGGAATGATGCTTGTTATATTTTCTATTTTCATTGTAAACGGCTGTAAATCAGATATGCAGATTACAAGCCCGGGTACGACAACCGGGGGACAGACCGCAAAGAATAGTATTATAAGCGGTCAGGTTATTAATAGTACAACGGGGATTCCGGTAGATAGCGCTCTGGTTTTGGTTGTAGGACAATCTTCCGGGCAGCAGATTTATCAAACTGCATTAACAGATGTTCAAGGGAAATATTCTGTTACTGTTCAGCTGACTCTTAATACCAATCTAACTATTTATGTTTCTAAATCAGGTTTCGTGCAGGATACAACGCCTATATCCGTAACTTATGGTATAGACTATTCTGTTTCTCTAATTAGTTTGGTTTCTTCCGGCAGCACTCAAAAACCATCCGGCAATCCGGTAAGTATTTATTTGATTTCGCAATCAACAAATAGTATTGGAGTTCAGGGAAGCGGTTCAGTTGAAACAGCAACTTTAACTTTTATTGCTGTTGATTCATCCGGAACGCCGATCGATTTAAATCATTCTGTGAATGTTTCATTCTCATTTGGCGCGCAGCCTGGCGGCGGCGAAGTTCTTACTCCCGGTCTAGTCCAAACGAATGATCAAGGACAAGCTTCCGTAAATATTACAAGTGGAACTAAAGCAGGCGTTGTTCAGGTGTATGCATCAATTACGATGGGAACGAAAA
This sequence comes from Bacteroidota bacterium, assembly GCA_023475265.1. Taxonomy (GTDB): domain Bacteria; phylum Bacteroidota; class Ignavibacteria; order Ignavibacteriales; family Ignavibacteriaceae; genus FEN-1297. The sequence continues at coordinate 99,013 of JAMCWE010000185.1, read as the reverse complement.
CTATTTATTCACAACCAGTTGCACTTTCTATTTTCGGTGGACTTCCGGACTTAAATCACTTTAGTGTATTTCCAAAATTTTTTAATGTCGCTTATAGAGATACTTTATATAAAGAATTTGTGAACATTTTTGTCGGAGATAAATATGCTAATCCGGTTCGCCCCCAAACGGTTGTTTACTTAACTAGCACAGGTGGATATGTCCAAGGTTCTATTTTAACTGATGCAATGGGAACTGCTAAGGCCGACTTTGTTGTTGGTAATCCATTCCCAAATGATCCTATTTATGGCCAGGGTTATGCAGTTATAACGGCAACTACAGCTGATGAAAACAAACAGTACATTAGCAGAAGCAATTTAGTTTTGTTTTCCCTCCAGCCCCAAATTATTGTAAATCCGGAAACTATTAACATTCCCAATGGAGGCTCTCAGTTATTTAATTATTCAGTAAGTGATGTAAATTTGAATCCTCTAGCAGAAGGGACTAATATTTCGGTTAAAGTTTTATCAGGGTCAAATGTTGCAGTACAAGGTGATACTTTAATTACTTTACCTGATACGCAAGATAAAAGCTTTACTCATTTTCAATTTAGTGCATTTGATACTAATGATACTGTTAACGTAGAAAGCCCAGTTGCAATAAAGATATCGGTTTCTGGCCCAAATGGTTCTATAACAAAAGTAATTTCAGGAACAAGTCATTAGATAAATTTTAAATACGAAGTTCTAAATCTATAATTGGTTTAGAACTTCGTGTAATATCTTTCAAACAAACTTCTTTTAATTTACGTGAATTAGAAATTAAGTTTTACATATTGCAGGAAGTTTTTATTTTAATCAAAGGAAAAAATATTTATAATTAAATATTGTTATTAAATTATTGAAATTATATTTTCAGGATAAATAAAAATGGCATCAGATTTATTAGCTCACGCAGAAATTCCTTCGACAAATTTGGATAAAAGTAAAGAGTTTTATACAAAGATGTTTGGTTGGGAATTTAAACCTTTCGGCAACGGATATCTTTTATATAATACTCACAAAGGATTTACTATCGGCTTGAGGAAAGTAGATAAAATTGCAAAAGGCGAAACAACAATTTTCCATGTAAGAGTAAACGCTGTTGAAGAATATTTAAATAAAGCAAAAGAAAACGGCGGGAAAATTTTTAGAGAGAAAACTATTATACCGGCAATGGGAGCTTATGCACTTATAAAAGATCCTGATGGAAATATTATAGGATTATATCAAGGAAATTAATTCTTTCTTTTAATAGAATATTTATTTACATGAATGCAGCCGTAAAATATCTTGAACGTGGCTGAACGGCTGCATTAGCTTATGATCGCAAAATAAAACTCATACGCAGTACATTCATTTCGTAATGAGGATAATAAAAATATCTTTTATTTATAATCCGAAATTCCAAATCATTAATTACTAATCCAATCATCTTCATTTATACGCACCAAATCATTTTCGAAAACCTCCTATCACTAATCGCTTTATTATCTGTCTATATAAATTACTTTTGCTGGTGAGATTAATAACTAACTAATAACAAAAATAGAAGGAGTGCTGACATGAAAAAGCAAGTAGTAATTTTAGCAGTCTCCTTATTGTTAAGTGCAGCAACAGTTCTTGGGCAAACCTTAAAACCAAATGACGGCAGCATCTTAACAAAAGAAGCAATAGATAACTACATGGTGGGGATCAATTCCAGTAATGACGGAGTTCGTATAAGCAGCGCCTATTTCTTAGGCGAGTACAAAGTTGAAGAAGCAATTATTCCATTAATGAAAATGCTGCATAACGAAAAAAAAGATGAAGGAAGAATAATTGCTGCTTTATCACTTACAAAGATCGGAACAGGGAAAGCTGTTTATGCAGTTAAACAAGCGGCTAAGTTTGATGACAGCCAAAGAGTCAGAGATTTATGCGCAAGATTTTATAATAGTTATGCTTTATCGGCAGAAAGTGGTTCTACGTTGTAAATAGCTTCATATATCGCTCCTCAAAAAGGCTGGATTCGTGTTCCAGCCTTTTTATTTTTATCTACCTTCAATCTATTTTAAAAAACAAACGGCTCTTTTTTGGTACATTTTTATTAGACTAAAGATTATTTATATTTATTAAAATATTAACTGAAATTCTAATCCTCTCTTAAATAAATATTCATCAGTGCAGCTAATTTAAAATGAAAAATTTATCGACAGATAATTATCTTATAATTAAAAATAAGAAAATGCAGGACGTTTATAATATTGCTGCAAGAATTACTAGAGTCGACTTCCCGGTATTAATTATTGGCGAAACCGGTGTAGGTAAAGAGATGGTTGCAAAATATATTCATAACAACTCTCTTAGAAATAAAACCGGAAAATTTGTATCACTCATTTGTTCGGCAATCCAGGATACTTTAATTGAAAGCGAACTTTTTGGTCATGTTAAAGGTGCATTTACCGGCGCTGACTTTAATAAAGTAGGATTAATTAAAATTGCCGATAATGGAACTCTCTTTCTCGATGAGATTGGAGAAATGAGTTTGGGAATGCAGAGAAAATTATTAAGAGTTTTGGAAAGCGGAGAATATTTTCCTGTCGGATCGGTAAAAGTGGAGAAGAGTAATTTCCGTCTGATATGTGCAACAAACAAAAACCTAAAACAAAAAATTATTTCGGAAGAATTTAGAGCTGATCTTTACCACAGAATAAACGCCGTAACAATTAAGATTCCTCCGCTCCGTGAGCGAATTGATGAGATACCAAGCTTCGTTGAACATTTCATAAAGGTTTTGGGTTATGACGGGTGGGAAGTATCTGTCGAAGTGATGGAAAAATTTTTGTGTCACAATTGGCCGGGCAACATCAGAGAATTAAAAAACATTATTGAATCTGCAATAGTTATGATGGAAGAAAACGAAAACATTATTTCTCTAAGGCATTTACCTGCTGATCTATTTGCCGACGCAGAATATTCTTATTTATTGTCCGAAGATACAAGCTTGAAAAATATTGAAAAAGTTTTCCGGGAGAGTGTTATAAAATATGCAATCGATTTTTACAAAGGCGATTATAAAAAAGTAATGACTTCGCTTCATATCTCTAAGGATATTTTATATAGAACCATATCTAAGAATCCAGAATTATTTAATCATTCCAAATTATAATTTTAATATACTGATCTAAGTTAGATGTAAAATTGCGATTAAAGTATAATTGATTTTCTTATTTATGCTAATCACACTTTGTATTTAATAATTATTCGTGCTTTTAAAATGGTATACAATTTGTAAAATCTATCCCTCGCTGACCGCAAATCTCTACATAGCCATTTAATAAATTCTTTAAAGGAATATTTAATATTTCCTTTTTCTTGTGTTCTTCATTTAAAACTATTTTTAAATTAATAATTAGGAGTAGATATTATGAAAACAAAAGAAGATATTAAAAGAATGAAGGTGCAGACAAGCGTTATACCGGCTGAATTAACAGATCTTGAATTGAGGGAAAAAACAAGAGGCATCGCTCTTTACTACAAGAATGATGAATTCATCAGCCAATCATTTTTTACTCCTCCGAATGTTGGGGAAATAAATTGGATAGACGGGCTTACTGTTGAAGCTGATGTGCATTTCAGAGAAATAGAACTTATCGGAACAGATCTTCTGCTTCTTTATGTTGTTGGAAGAGAAGAAGACGTTCTTAAAATGTGCAGAGGCGCTAAGCTCTACAATATTCTAAGAGGATTATATCCGTCATTAACAGAAAAAACTCGTTTCAGAAAATATATTGATATATCTGCTGGGAAAAACCGCTGGCATGTAATTGTGTCAATCGATAAAAAAACTTTTTACATCGCTAACAATGTTAAATGGAATAATAAAAAAATCATAATTGATAATATTATAATTCTCGGCGACAGATTATATGGATTAACAGACAAGCAGGAAGTTGTTACCGCTCAATTGGTACCGGATATAATTGAAAAGCGCGACACAATACTTGAAGTTGATACTGTAGATGAAATGAATAAATTCGGTAAAATAGATAAGCTGGAGAAAATGCCGAATATCGAAAATTCATTTCTCGCTACAATAAAGAATACTATCTATCAATTTGATTTATCCGGCGAAATGCTGCGATTTAAATTGCTAGATGAAAATGTGAAGCGAATTAATTCAGTAAGCTTCAATAACACAAGAACGATAATGGCAACCACTGAAGGTCTCTATGAAATAGAAGTTATTGAGGGACCAAATATTATGAAAGCACCAAGCTTGCCGAGAATGATTGTAGCACCTCATCTGAAAGATAATTTTACTGTTGCGATGTATTTCGAAGATCAAGAAATTCTTGGAGTAAGTCCGGCAACAGGAATATTTGCAAAAACAGAGGATGAAAGGGTATTGTTTTTCTGATGTCAAATTATTTAAAAGGCTTTGTAGATTTTGCAGCACAAAAAAGAGCGGAAGCAATTCCGCTCTTTTTAATTAATGAATTATAAACTAATTAGAGCTTTAATTATTCTTTCACCTATTAAATTCATTTCACGGTAACTATAATCCAAACGAATAATTCAAAGCCAAAACAATATTTCTTCCCATGTCGTAAATTCCATACGGCTTTAATAAGCTGAGGTGATTTATATAATCTTTACCCAAAAGATTTGTTACAGAAAGAGTTGCATCAACATATTTATCGGCAATAGTTATTCTCGAACCTAACGCTGCATCGAAAAGAGTATAGCCAGGAGTTCTCGTTTCGCCAACCGCAATTTTATTTTGATCAAAGAAGTTGCTCATTGTAACAGCAAAATAATTTTTATCGAATGCCGACCAATCCGGCATGCCGAAATTCATTTTTGATACTATTTTATTTGCAGGCATAAACGGCAAATAGCTTCCGTCAGTCTTTTTACTTTCTATAAAAGAATATGAGCATGAAAAATCAAACACTTCGTTTGGCTTTAAATCAATACTTACTTCTCCGCCTTGAATTGAAGCATCCGATTGAACGAAGAAATATTTTTGATAAATACCTAAATATTGTATCGACGGCTGAAGATAAATATAATTATTTATGTTGTTATAGAAATAGCTTGCCTGGAAACGTAAGAAAGAGTTTTGATAAACTGCGCCGATATCTGTTTGAAGATTTTTCTCAAGGCTCATATTCGGACTACCAATCTCATACCTTGTAGTGCCTTCGTGAATTCCGTTTGAAGTAAGCTCCGCAAGATCGGGAGCGCGGAATCCGGTGGAGAAATTAATTTTGAATATAATATTTTCATTCAAGCTGTAAGAACCGCCGGCAGCGCCGTTAAATGCGTGGTAAGATAAATTCTGCGGCGCAAAGTAGCTTAGAGAATCTTTAATTCCCATTTCCGAAGCAGTAACATTTTTACTATCGTATCTTATTCCGCCTTCAAGATCAAGCTTATCAAAATTTTTCTTTATGTATGAATAAAGAGAAAGCTCATTAGTATTTGCATCCGGTATTAAAATTCTTGTTCCATCGTTCTTATTATTTTGAAAAGAACCCTGAGTGCCGATGCTTAATTCAGCGCCCGAAAACAAAGGAGTAATCCATCCGGCATCGAATGAAAATGTATTCAGCAAGAGATCAAGCTCGCCGATGCTTGATGCAGATGCATTCTGATCGCTTCCTTCAATTTCCTGCCGGTGATTATTTTGGAAGCCGAGATTCAATTTTATTTTTGAATCCCCCGTGAAGAATAGATTTTGAAGTGAGATAATATGAAATCCGATAATATGATGCGGTCCGTCGAATCCTCTTTCAAAATGGCTTTCCTGCTGATCTTTCGGATTAGTCAAATCTGCCAGTTCGAACACGCCGTAAATATGATAAGAATAAATATACTCAAGGTCGGTGCTCATCGAATTAGTGGTGTAGTTCAGCAGTCCTTTAGCTGTGCCGCCGGTAAAACGGGTGTTCGGAACACGATTGTTATCACCGTTCAAATAATCGGCATGAGATTCACCACCGAGATGAAGCTGCCAGCCAAAATTATTTTTCGTTCCTTCAAGTCCAATTGCAGTGTTTGCACCGAGTGTGTTGGAAAAAATTTTCAGATTATAATTGCCGATTGTTTTTCCAATTGGTGCATTGCGGTCGTGAATTAAATTAATAACACCGCCGAGCACGCCTGAGCCGTAAATAAGAGAAGCGGGACCTTGAATAATTTCCACCTTGCCGATACCGACTTCATCAAGTCCGAAACCATGCTCATCCTGGAATTGCTGATTATCGAATTTTATTCCGTCTATAATAGTTGCAGTTCTGTAACCAAACATTCCACGAATAACCGGTTTCGATATTCCAACGCCGTTAGAAAGTTCCCAGACCCCGGGAAGCTTGCTTAATGCGCCAACAAGTGTTTCGGAATTGCTGCGCTGCAAGTTTTGCTTTGTTAGCGTTTCCACTTTAAGCGGCATCTTTTCCTGTGTTGAGATTGAATTACCTACAACAACAACTTCCTGCATTTCAATATTCGTCGGCGAAAGGCCAACATTCAATTTAATATTATTTTCGCCGGCAGAGATTTTTTCAATAATGGTTTTATATCCTATCCGGTTGAATTGAACCGTAAAGCTGCCGGAGGGAAGATCTTTTATTTCATAAAAACCGTTTTCATCGGAGATGGTTCCGCGCTGAAGCTCCTGGATGAAAATATTTACGCCCTCCAATTTTTCGTTAGTCTTCTTATCAGTTATTTCTCCCGAAATATTTATTTGAGCGTTTAAGAAAATATTGGCGAAGAGAAATACAGCCGCCGCAGTTAAATATAATTTCATCATAATGTTCTTCTGATTGTATTGAAAAATTAATTTTTAATAAGCCAAACAATTAAATAATAAACTGCCCTACACCGATTGAGCCTATTAGATTAACTGCTTTTTTATTGCTATTTCGAATTGGGAAGTTCAATTCAACCTGATTAGAAATAATAATTCTTAAGCAGCTAAAAGCTCAAGACATAAAGGAATTATATTATTTGCTTCTCCGGAGGCGGCGATAGAACATTTTTGAAAGGTACTTTATAGCTAATGTTATCAATGCAGCTGGAGCTGTAAGACAACGAATGATAGTTAAAATAAAATAAATGAGGTGAGAGAAAATTCTTTATCAGCTTGTCTAGCAGTAGATCGGAAATATTTTTTGAATGCGATGGATTGTTATCATAAATATTATTTAAAGAGTAGAATTCATTTGAGACTTTATCTTCCTTTTCGTCTTTCAGGCAATACACATAAATTTTATCCGAGATTGTCTCTTTCTTTACAACATCGTAATGGTGATTATTAACTATAAGCTCATCATCGTTTAGCCATCCCGATTCGGAATGATTATCCAAAATAAATAATGTTAGTTCACCGGAATGTTTTTTATTGATCTTGTCTATTGCAATTCCGGATTCAATCTTACAGTTCAAATATAAATATCCGAAGACGAGATAGAACCCGAAGGAATTCAATGCAATGAGGAAGATGAGCATTATGGATAAATATTTTTTCATTTCTCATGGAAAATAGTAAAAAGAAAATTGAGATATAATGCTGATGATAAAATGATATTTATAAAAACAAAATGAAATTAATGCATATCAATTTATTCAAAGTAAATTTTAAGAAAACAATATTGTTGTTTTGTAATATTACAATAAATAAATTGACGTCGTGAATTATTGAAAAAACAGGATATTAAAATTAGGGAACAGCAATTACTTAAAATTTATTCGGATAAAATTATTTTAGAATTAGAAAAGCGTAATAAATTAATTTTATCTTAGCCATAGGAAAAAAATATAAAATTATTTCAACTATAAGGAAAATTGTATGACCAAAAAATCAACCATTTTTTCTATCGCTGCAGCAATTCTTTTTTCGAATTTAATTTTTGCTCAGCAGGATTCTTCCCGCAGCAGCCTAAGCAAACCATCCAGCGGCCAGATCCAAACACATAAAGCGAAAGAGATTAAACCGTATAAATCCAAGACGATTGAAGTGGACAAATCCAAAACGATTGATGTATATAGAGCCAAAACAATCGAAGCGAACAAGGCAAAGGACATTGATGTACATAAAGGTAAGACAGTTGAGGTGTACAAAGGCAAGACTATAGATACGGATAAAAAAGATCCGGGGAAAAACAATAGTGCTCGCAATAATATCGAGCAGTTGTTCGGAGTATGGCATACAAAGATTCCCGGCGCAGTGTGGCAGAGCCCAAGCGAAGTTTCCGGCTATGATAAGCTTCATGTTTCAGCCGGTGCGCGATCCGGGGACCTTGTTATAAATAAGAACGGCACTTATAAATGGAATTCATACGGCGGTAAATCCGGCAAGTGGGAGAAGGGTGGTCCGGATTATCCATTAGTATTGATCGATAAAGTTGAGCATAAAAAGTGGAAGGTCGGATTCGATAACAAGCATACCGGCGGAAGAGATATAATTATCTGGGACGGGTATGTGTGGTACGACGGGAAGAAATAAATAAAGCAGTTACGGCAATGGCACCTGCATATCGCAGTCAGTTACAGATGACGATTACTATACTGAACTTTTCTGACAGCAGTCAGGTTAACGTTTATCTAAACAATATGTGGCTGTATTGTTTCTATTTCGAACAACGGGTTTATTAAATTACCATTGAGATAAAATTCTGAGCAGACAAAAACTCCGGTCAAAATAATTTACAACCTAAAATTAAAATCTTGCTTCTAATTTAATTTCCGGTTAAGATAATTTCACAAATCTAAAATGGAATGGAGAAATGGACACAACAAATAATGCTAATAAATTTCGTCGCAATAGTTTGAATATAATTATCGGCTTTTCTGTATTTGAACTCTTGCTTCATCTATATACAAATGCTTTTGCGGGCTACGGATATTTCCGCGATGAATTATATTACATTGCGTGCAGCCGTCATCTTGCAGCCGGTTATGTTGATCAGCCGCCTCTTGCAAGTTATATTCTTTTTATAAGCATAAAGCTTTTCGGCGATTCAATCTTTGCCTTAAGACTTCTTCCAGCATTAGCATCTTCTATTACTGTTTTTATCACCGGCTTAATGGTTCGCAAATTAAACGGCGGACATTTTGCAATTATTTTAGCTTGTATTTCGATTTCCATTGCCCCTTTGTTCCTCGGCATGAATTCAGTTTATTCGATGAATAGTTTTGATTGGTTGTTCTGGTCACTTGCCGTTTACATCGTAATTAAAATTATCATTGAAGGAAAAAATAATTTATGGATCTGGCTTGGAATAGTTCTAGGATTCGGCCTTCTTAACAAAATAGATTTGCTTTGGTTTGGTGCAGGACTTTTAATTGGCTTAATTCTCACTCCACAAAGGAAATATTTTAAAACAAAATGGCCTTACGTAGCCGGAATAATTACATTCATAATGTTCAGCCCTTATATATTTTGGAATGTAACACATCAATTTGCAACTCTTGAATTTATGAGGCGAGCTGCAGAAATAAAATATTCCTCTCAAAATCCGGTTACACTTATTTCTGATCTGATTCTAATTTTAAATCCATTTACAATTCCTGTGTGGTTTGCCGGGATTTACTTTTTATTCTTAAACAAAGATGGAAAAACTTTTCGAGCTATCGGGTATATTTTCCTGGTTACATTTTTAATCTTAATAATTAATTGGCATTCAAAAGCGGAATACCTTGGCCCGGCTTTCCCAATGCTGTTAGCAGCCGGCGGAGTGATGATTGAAAAATTTATTAAAATTAAATCCATGAAATGGCTAAAGTATTCGTTACCAATAATAATTACACTTTCGGGAATAATTCTGATTCCGTTGGCTCTTCCAATTCTTCCTGTAGGAAATTTCATAAATTATTCAAAGGCTCTTGGCTTTCAACCGTCTAATTCGGAAGCACATCATCTTGAAAAGCTTCCTCAACATTATGCAGATATGTTCGGCTGGAAAAATATGGCTTCAACGGTTTCAAAAGTTTATTCTTCTCTTTCACCGGAAGAACAAAAACGAACTGTTGTTTATGCACAGAATTATGGCGAAGCCGGCGCTGTAGATTTTTTCAGAAAAGATTTTCCATTACCAAGAGTTGTATGCGGGCATAATAATTATTGGTTCTGGGGACCAGGTGATACAACATTTACAACAGTAATTGTAATCGGCGGAAGTAAGGAGGATCACCTACAGACTTGCGATTCAGTTGAACAGGCTGGCGTTGTTCAAAGTAAGTATGCAATTCCTTATGAAAATAATTTGCCAATTTTTATTTGCAGACATTTAAAAATTCCTTATAAAGTTATTTGGCAGCATGTGAGATTCTTTATTTAATTTTAAATTTTTAATAGGCAGCTTTAATTTTAGAAAAGGAACGCTGGATTATTTTCATATATTATTCCGGCATTCCATTACTCAAACAACATTTTTTTCAATTTATGATCAAAGCTATTTTCTGGGATAACGACGGCGTTCTTGTCGATACTGAAAAATTATATTACCAGGCAAACAAAGAAATCTTTGCAACAATCGGAATTGAAATTTCGGAAGACGTTTATGTTGAATATTTTTTAAAACGCTCAAGCGGTACCTGGCATCTTGCAGAAACAAAAGGATTAAGCCGAGATGATATTTCGAAACTCAGAAATGAAAGAGACGAACTTTATAGCAATCTTCTTTTAAATAAAATGGAAGTTATTGATGGAGCTAGTGAAACTTTGGCAAAGTTGTTCGGAAAATATAAAATGGGAATTGTTACTAGTTCCAAGAAACGTCACTTTGATATTATTCATAATAATTCTGGGCTTCTTAAATATTTTGATTTTGTTTTAACGGTGAATGATTATGCAAATTCAAAACCTGAGCCTGATCCTTACTTTAAAGCTTTGGAATTAAGCGGACTAAAAAAAGAAGAATGCATTGTAGTTGAAGATTCCGAAAGAGGATTAAAATCTGCATTAGCAGCGGGTTTAAAATGCATTGTCATTCCGACTAATCTTACAAAGTACAGCAATTTTTCTGGTGCAGAAAAAATTCTAGCTAAGATAACCGGGGTACCAAATTATTTGACAAAATTTTTCAAATAGTTTTGTTAGGTGACTAATTTATTTATTTTAAATACGATCAAAAATATTTCCAACCTAATAAGTAGAGTTTCATATGAAAAATAATTTTAAAATTTCTACTCTGCTTCCCGCTTCACCGGAAAGAATTTACAAAGCCTGGCTTAATTCAAAAGAGCACTCAGCATTTACCGGCAATACCGCAAAAGCAACTTCTAGAAAAGGCGGAGCGTTTTCAGCATGGGATAATTATATTATTGGAAAAAATATAGAGTTGGTTCCCTTCAAAAGAATTGTTCAGTCATTGCGTTCAACAGACTTTCCAGTCAATGTTGCAGATTCACATTTGGAATTACTTTTAGAAAAATCAAATAAAGGAACGAAGCTAACTTTGATCCACAGCAATATACCTGAAGGTCAAGCTGATTCATATAAGCAAGGCTGGAAAGATTTCTACTTTAAACCGATGAAAAAATATTTTTCAAAATCAGAGTAATTTTTTGACAATCTTTATTTTAAGTTCCCTCTTTATTAAAGCGTTAACGTTTTGTAATTTTAAGCGCAGCAAAAAGTAATAGGGAAAATTTTTACAAAAGCTAAATGAAAATAATCGAACAAAAAGGACAGCAATTCGCAATACGACTTTCCTTAGCAGTCGGAATTTTAATGCTGATCATCAAGTGGTATGCTTACAATATTACAGGATCATCGGCTATTTTGTCCGATGCAGCAGAGTCGGTTGTTCATATAGTTGGTGTTGGATTTGCAGTTTTTAGCATGTGGCTAAGCCTCCAACCACCGGACAAAAGCCATCCTTACGGTCATGATAAAATTAGTTATTTTTCTGCCGGAGCTGAAGGCGGGCTAATTGTTCTAGCGGCTTTCTACATAATTTATATTTCAGTTAGAAGACTAATTGAAGGAATTGAAATTTCTAATCTTGATACTGGAACTTTTTTTACTTTTAGTGCTTCGGTAATTAATCTTGTGCTTGGCGGATTCTTAGTTTGGAAAGGTAAAAAAACAAAATCAATCATTCTTATTGCAAACGGGAAACATGTCCTTACAGATTCGTGGACAAGCTTCGGAGTTGTTGCTGGATTAGTTTTAACTCTTATAACCGGTTGGCTGCCTTTTGATCCCATCGTAGCAATTTTAGCAGCAGTGAATATACTCTGGTCAGGCGGAAAACTTATAAGACAATCTGCCGGAGGATTGATGGATGAAAGTAATATGGAATTGAGAGAAACGATTGTAAATGTTCTTGACGCTGAAACAATTGCACTTGGTTTAAAATATCATGAATTGAGATATCGTGAAAGCGGTAATTTAGTTTGGATAGAATTTCATTTACTTTTTCCGCAAGGAACTTTGCTTGATGACGCACATCGAAAAGCAACTGAAATTGAGACGTCAGTAAAAAAATCTTTGAATACATCAGTTAATATAGTTACTCATCTTGAGCCGCTTGAAAAACATGATGAGCTGCATGCGGAAATTCATAATTGATCTTCATCTTTGTAAGAACATAATATTTTCAAAACCTATTTAAGGAAAGATTATGAAAATAATTTTAAGGAAATTTACCATCCGAAAAACTTTCAATTTAATTTTTCTTCTATCGGTTTTTTCTTTTGCTTTTAGTTATTCATCCGCTCAGACAAAAGAAGATAATAATGGCGCTTATGTTGGAGTTAACGGCGCAAAATTGTGGTATGAAATTAAAGGAAGCGGAGAGCCTATTGTCTTAATTCCTGGCGGCCCGGGGAATTCACATATTTATTTTACACCATGGTTCGATGAGCTAGCCAAAAATTATAAAGTAATTTATTACGACGCATTCGGCAGGGGAAAATCAGATCGCGCAAAGGATTCCGTTGAATACACTTTCAATCGCGATGTTAACGATTTGGAAGGATTGCGGAAAGCTTTGGGTTTTAAAAAATGGAATGTACTTGGACATTCTTATGGCGGCATGGTTGCTCAGGCTTATGCACTTAAATATCCAAGCTCTGTTGAGAAATTGATTTTATCAAATACATTTTATAGCGGAGAAATGTGGCAGGAAAATGACAACAACTCAAATAAAGAAATAAAAAATCAATTTCCTGAAGTTTGGTCAAAATTGATGAAGCTCCGGAATGAAGGTTATAATTCAAGTTCTCCAGAACACCAAAAAGCATACAGCGTTCCATCCGGGCTGCTATATTTTTATGATGCGTCAAATGCATACAAGATGAGGCCGGACATCGGATTCAATTCTCAAGTTTATTATACACTCGTTGGATACGATGGTGATTTTATTATCGGCGGCGATATTGCAAAGCTTGATTTTAGAACAAAACTAAAAACCTTGAAGATGCCGATTTTAATTATTGAAGGAAGGTTTGATAGAGTTGCCGTACCATCATGGTCAATTAAATATAAAGAATATGCACCGCAGGCAAAGTTTGTTATGTTCGAAAAAAGCGGACACAATCCTTACGTTGAAGAAAAAGAAAAATATTTTAAGTTACTTAACGAATTTTTAATGAATGAAAAATAAAATTTATAAGGAAATGATATGAACATTTATATTCTTAAAATAAATAAATTGAATTAGCATTTAGCGATATAACAAAAATTGAAATTAAAAAATCTAAGGAATTAATAATTCAAACAAATCAATTAAAGATAATTGGAGTAAATGCCTTTAATGACTTTTCAAAATTCTTATCTGATGCTAAATCAGCAAACCCAAATTTATTAACAATCGGCTGTTAACTGGAAAATTATTCATGATTGAAAAACTTACCAAGCTCTTTCCTCTTTGGGCAATTTTGTTTGCCTGTGCAGCATTTATATTTCCCAATTTATTTAACAACTTCCAAAACGCAATTATTCCTCTTCTTATGGTAGTAATGTTCGGAATGGGCATGACATTAACCTGGGAAAATTTTAAAGAAGTTTTTAAGTCACCTGGAATAATCGGCTTTGGAGTTTTTCTTCAATATTTAATTATGCCGTTTGCAGCATTTGGAATTGCAAAAATCTTTGGGCTTTCCGCAGGCTTAATGGCTGGAGTAGTGCTTGTCGGCTGCAGCCCTGGCGGAACTGCTTCGAATGTTATGTGCTATTTAGGAAATGCTGATGTTGCTTTATCGGTTACATTAACTTCGACAAATACATTTGCTGCAGTAATTGCTACGCCTGCGTTCTCATATTTATTTCTTCATCAAGTGGTGCCGGTTCCTTTTTGGGATATGATGGTTAGTATTTTACAAATTGTATTAATTCCTGTTTTGATTGGAACAGCAGTTAATTCTTTCTTCGGTAAAAATGTTGAAAACTTAAGAAAGGTATTTCCAATTCTTTCAATGCTGGCTATTGTAATAATTATCGCAATTATAGTTGCATTAAATAAATCAAAAATTTTTAATGTTGATTCAGTTACAACCGCCGCAGTTATTCTTCTCAATACTATTGGCTATTTGCTTGGCTACTTTATTCCTAAGCTATTTAAGTATGATAAAAAAATCTGCCGGACAATTGGGATCGAAGTTGGAATGCAAAACTCAGGATTGAGCGTTGCACTTGCGATAAAATATTTTTCAGCCATCGCTGCTTTACCTGGCGCAATATTCAGCGTATGGCAGAACGTTTCGGCATCTCTGCTTGCAGGCTGGTGGAGATTTAAAGATAATAATCAGAAATAAATCCGACAACACTATGGAATGACTAAACAAAATCTATTATTATAGCAAAGCTTTTTTTGAAAAAATGTTTGTGGATAGTTTTAAAACCAAAGAAGAAATCAAGGAATAAATATGAAATTAAAATTTCCATTTATTTTTCTATTGCTGATGTTAATTCAGACTTTTTCTTATTCACAGAAGAAACATACTTCTCCACTAACCGGGAATTGGGAATCGATAGCCTTATCAAACAGCCGCGGGCTTTTGATGAAATTTAATCCCGATTCAACATTTACATTTCAAGTAGTCCTCGCTGCTGATTATTCTTATAAGATAATCGGGAATAAAATGATCACTAAATATACAAATGATAATTCCGGCAAAATTTTTATAGATACTTCAACAATTGAAATTAAAAAAGATACTTTGATCAGCACCTTCAAACGAAATGGTAAAGATGAAATTACGACAATGATAAAAACCTCTGGTAAAAATAATTCTAACAAAAGCATTGCTGGTAGTTATACATGGAAATATCCTAACGGACATACTGCTTTTTCAAAATTTACAAAGGAAGGGAAATGGATTTTCAGATTACCGATTCAATCCACTAAAGGGAAATATCTTATAAAAGACAGCCTAGTTACTTTCAATTATGCTAACTCAGATACTCTTATTGATAAAAAGAAATTTTGGGTAAAGAAAAATATTCTTATTCTTACCGATGCAAAATCTGGTAAAGAAGACATGTATAAGAGAGTTGATTATTTCATGGATGAAAAATACTGACAGATAATCTCACCAATAAATATTTACATTTTTAATAATAGATTTTTTTCTAAATAATTATTTTGATTATATATGGTATATGTAAATTTGCACATATATCTATATGCAATCATTTTCGGAATTATTTAAAGCACTTTCGGATCCGACAAGGATGAAGATACTTCAATGTTTGAAGGAGAAAGCAAAAACGCCGTCGGAACTTCTTGAAGAGATAAAAGTCTCGCAGCCGACATTATCCCACCACCTCGATATCTTGAAGAGAGCAAATGTAATCAGTGGCGAACGTGAGGGGCAATTTATTAGATATTCATTAAATATGTCCGTGGTTGATATGGCTGTGGAATATTTAATTCAAATTAAAAAGAAGAGGTAAGTTTATGAAATGGAGTTTTAAGCGCGACATCTTTTCATTTGTAATGATTGTTATTTCAATAATCATCGCATTTTATTTTTATCCGAATTTACCCGATACTGTGGCTACACATTTCAATACCGATGGTTTGCCAGATCGCTATTCATCTAAAATAGTTTTACTTGAATTAGGAGTGGGCGTTCCAGTACTTCTTTATTTACTGTTAACTTTTATTCCTTTCATCGATCCATTCAGGAAGAAAATAGAAAAGAACTATAATATTTTTCTTCTATTCCGTGATCTTGCAATTGCTTTCATGGTATTTATGATGATATTGAATATTATTTCAGCTAAGGAAGGAATTTTTAGAAGCGACTTGTTCGGGATCGGCTTTGGTTTACTTTTTATTCTGATGGGAAATTATTTGCCAAAGCTGCCGAGAAATTTTTTCTTCGGCATCCGGTCGCCGTGGACTCTTGCTTCTGATGTTGTTTGGTATAGAACTCATAGAATTTCGGGCGGCTTGTTTGTAATTGGTGGGCTCTTAATAATTATATTGACTCTTCTGAAAATTAAATTGTTTGTTTCATTAATTGTTGTACTCACTCCTTTAATTGTTTTTACGGCGTTTGTTTATCCATATTCTCTTTACCGGAAATTACAGAAGGAAGAAAAGCAGAATAAACCAGATCTATAAGTGTAAGTTTTCTCTTTAAAATTAATTTTGTAAAACATTTAATCGGGGCAGAAAATATGAATAAATTAAAAATCATTTTTGTTAACGCGGTTATATTATTATCGTTTATACTTGCCGCTCAATCATTTGCAAAAAACCAATCAGATTCAACGGCAGTCATAAAAGGAATTTGGCAGGGAACTTTAAAATTTTCCGGTATTGAGATGAGAATTGTTTTCAAAATATCAGAAGATGAACAAGGGAAATTAAAATGTTTGATGGATAGTCCGGATCAGGGCGCTAAAGATATTGTCGTGGATTCTGTTTTATACTTCGACGACGATTTGAAGTTAGTAGTAAATATTGCTCATGGTTATTTTCAAGGGAAATATAATCAGGACAGTATTTCGCTGGATGGTAACTGGTACCAGGGAGGAAGAAGTTTGCCTCTTGTTCTAAAAAAAATTGACAAGATGGAAAAAGCTAATCGCCCTCAAGAACCGAAGCCACCGTTTCCTTATAAAGTTGATGATGTCATTTATGAAAATCAAACTGCCGGAATAAAATTAGGCGGAACATTAACAATGCCCGAATCAAGCAATCAATTTCCAGCGGTACTTTTAATAACAGGTTCAGGACAACAAAATCGCAACGAGGAAATATTTGGGCATAAACCGTTTTGGGTAATTGCTGATTATCTTACTCGAAGAGGTATTGCTGTCCTTCGTGTAGATGATAGAGGTGTTGGAGAATCAACAGGTAATTTTGCAGCATCAACAACAAAAGATTTTGCAGGCGATGTTCTTTCAGGCGTTGAATATCTTAAAAGCAGAAAAGAAATTAATCCAAAAGAAATTGGGCTGATCGGACACAGCGAAGGTGGCATTATAGCCCCAATGGTAGCGGCTGAAACGAATGATGTAGCTTTTATTGTTATGATGGCGGGAACTGGCATTCCAGGCAATAAGCTGCTTCTTAAACAGATTGAATTAATCAGTAAAGCAAATGGCGAACCACAAGATAAAATTGATAAAGATATTTCTTTGAGTAAGAAATTATATGATGTAGTAATTAGTGAACCAGATAGCGCCAAAGCCGTCGCAAAATTAAAAGATATCTTCGACGATTATTACAGTAAAATGGATGAAAAAGAAAAATTGGAAGAAGGAAATCCGGAGAATGCTTTTAACAATCTGCAAAAAACTATAATGAATCCTTGGTTCAGATTTTTCCTAAGCTACAATCCCGTACCTGCATTAGAAAAAGTTAAATGCCCTGTACTAGCAATAGACGGTTCAAAAGATTTGCAGGTGCCGCCGGAAGAAGATCTTTCTTCAATTAAGGCTGCTCTTGAAAAAGGCGGTAATAAAAATTTTGAAGTAAAGGAATTGCCGGGGTTAAATCATCTATTTCAAACGGCAAAGAACGGTTCTCCATCTGAATATGGAAAGATAGAAGAAACAATTTCACCAATTGCACTTCAAACAATGGGCGATTGGATATTAAAGATTATTAAGAAATAGTTATTGTTTAAAAGTAGAGACGTCTAGTGAGGCGTCTCTATAAATATTCAATGAATCTTCCCACCGATTTCGCCATTTGGGAATTTCTGAGTATGAACTAAAACATATGTGTCACCTTCATTCATCCACGTATGGAGGCTGTCGAGATTTACATCTTTGTCTGTAATAGTTCCCTTAGATAATAACCCGCTAAACTTTCCTGTAATTTTCCGTTTATAAAGCCAAGTTGCAATTGGTCCTTCTTTTCCAAATGGACCATGATGAATATGAGCCATTGAAACGCTGTCGATTCCGTAAACATAAAGCTTATAAAAGAGCTTCTTGCCGTCTTTGCTGAACATAAACTCAGCATGTCCTTTTGCTTTTGTTTTTCCATATGATGAAAGTTCTTTTGACGCAAGTTCTGCCTTATAATTATTTTTTTCTTTCTTTCCTTTCGCAGAAAGATTTGAAAAACTCATCAAGAACATAACCACTAACGCTGCGAATGTAAGAACCGCTAACTTTTTCATAATTGTCTCCTTCGATTTTTTTTAAACATAATACACTAAAAGGTTTGCTTCTGTGATGTTTAATAAGAAAAGAAAATTTATCAATTTTCCCAAGAAGATATATTAATTATTTTCTGTAAAAATTTTTTAATAACAATTAGTTAAATATTTTTAATCTGCTCTTTTTAAAAATAGGAATAATCATGAGCCTAGTGGAGTTAAGATCAAATCTTCAAGCAAATGCCGATGAAGAAAAGGCGAAAAATCTTCGCTGGTTTTTTAAGACTGGTCCGGGAGAATATGGTGAAGGAGATATTTTTATCGGCATCAAAGTTCCGGTTTTACGAAGCATCGCAAAAAATCATCTCGATTTAACATTTGATGAACTTCAGAAATTACTCTCATCAATGATTCATGAAGAACGATTGGCAGCGCTAATGGTTTTGGTTTTGCGCTTTCCCAAATGCACCGATAAAGGAAAGAGAATCATTTATAAATTTTATCTGAAGAATACCGCAAACATAAACAACTGGGATCTTGTCGATCTTTCTGCGCCGCAGATTGTAGGCGGTTATTTAATTGATAAAGAAAAAAATATTCTTGAAAAACTGGCCTCATCAAAAAATCTTTGGGAAAAAAGGATTGCGATGCTGGCAACATTTCAATTTATCAAGGCAAATCAATTTGATGCGTCATTGAAAATTGCTGATACACTTTTAAAAGATGAGCATGATATTATTCATAAAGCCGTTGGTTGGATGCTTAGAGAAATCGGTAAATGTAATTTGAAAGTTGAAGAAGATTTCTTAAAACTTCATTACAAGAAAATGCCGAGAACGATGCTTAGGTATGCAATTGAAAAATTCCCGGAAAGAAAAAGGAAAGGGTATCTCCTTGGAAAAGTATAACATTGTTTGTATTAAGAAAGATGGTGCATAATTGCGGCCAGGAGAAATAAAAAATATATTTGTTAAAAAAATTTTGAAGAACTTCTGACAAAAGTATTAACAATAAATTCTGTGGAAAGACATTATTAGTTATTTGTTATAAAGTAAAATTAAAAATCTAAACGAAGTATACTTGTTTGTCTGTTAGACTGGAATATTTGTAATTGGAAATTAATAACTTTTCAAAATGAAAGGCCATCGATGAAAGATTCAAATAAATCTAAATTTGTTTGTCAGGTTTGTAAAAAAGAAATAAGCTTGTCAGAGCTTATGCCGGGCTTTTCGGTACGAGAATCTATTGTTGACCTAATTAAAAATTCTGGCTGCGAGTGGAACCCTAAGGGTTACATCTGCATCAATGATCTGAATAATTTTCGAAATCAGTTTGTCCAAAAGATTGTTCAGGATGATAACGGAAATATTTCTTCAATAGAAAAAGAGGTTCTTAACAGCATCGCTGATAAGGATATTCTTTCCAAAAATATTAGCGAAGAAATGGAACGTAATCTTTCCTTCGGAGAACGGTTAGCCGATGGTATTGCAAAGTTTGGAGGAAGCTGGTCATTCATATCTATTTTCGGAATATTTTTATTCTTCTGGATGATAATAAATATTTTTCTAATCACGGTTCATCCTTTCGATCCTTATCCATTTATACTTCTTAATCTCATATTATCATGTTTAGCCGCTATTCAAGCACCGATAATAATGATGAGCCAGAACCGTCAGGAAGATAAAGATAGACAGCGCGCTTTGCACGATTACCAGGTTAACCTAAAAGCCGAACTGGAAATTCGATTGTTAAATGATAAAGTTGATCATTTGCTTTTACAGCAAGGTCAAAGAATGATGGAAATCCAGCAAATACAAATTGAACTAATGGAGGAAATTTCAAACAGAATGAAAAAATAATTTATATTAGTTGTGCGAAAAATTAAACCTCACAGAACCAAAATGAATAAAATATTTTTGTTGATGATTTCCGTTTTTCTTTTCTTAACCTCATTTTCACAGACAAAGAGTACAATTGGAAACAAGAACAAACAGCGAAACAAAAATATTGTTACGGGAAATCTTCCGAAATATTTTTATAAAAGATTTGAAGGAAAAATTGGAGACAAATACTCCATAATAATGAACTTTATACGCCGCGATTCTTTAGTAGATGGAGATTATTATTACGAAAAAAAAGGCATACCAATCTATTTTACATATGAAAGCAGAATTGATGGTAATGGAAATTTTAATCTTGGCGAAGAAACCTGGAAATATGATACCAGCTATATGCCAATATTATCCGGAGAATTTCGGGGGAAATTTGTGAGCGAACATAAGATTGAAGGTTATTGGAAAAAGCCAGGGACAAATGTGAAGTTCGATTTTTCACTTGTAGAAAAATATCCCGACGGCAGTGCTGTAATTGAATTGAAACAATATTCAAAAGCCTACAGCAATGGTAAAGAGCAAGCTGACATTTGTTTCCTCTTTCCTATTCTTAAAAACTTTTCGAATAGAGAGATTGAACAATTAATTAATTCTGATATTAAAAATACTTTCTTAAAAGATTATAACTTTGGCGAAAGAAATAACATCTGGAAAAATTACAATGAAATGATGAATGATTTTATAGAGCGATATAAAGAATTCATTAGCGATACTTCTCTTCCAAGTGATTATAAACCAATGTGGCAAAATTCTTTTACAACAAATATCATTTTTAACTCTGACAATATCCTTTCGCTCGAAAATACTGAATTCAGATTTGAAGGCGGCGCTCATCCAATAACATTTTTTAATTACAAAAATTATGATTTGAAAACCGGAAAAGAAATTTCGCTTAATAATTTATTTAAGAATGATTTTATAGCTGAGCTTGACAAAATCGGCGAAAAAAAATTTAGAGAAACATACAACATCAAGTCCGATGAAAGTTTCGAAAAAGCCGGATACTTCATTGGCAAAGAAGGATTTCATCTAAACAATAATTTTTCAATTTTAAAAACCGGATTGCGCTTTCGCTTTGGCGAATATGAAATCGGTCCATATGTTCTCGGAGCGCCGAGTGTGTTTATTCCTTATGCTGATATTAAAGATTTAATCAATCCGAATGGATTGCTAGCTCAATTCATTCAATAAAAAAATAATACTTATAAATTTATTTTAATCATAAAATTTTTATAGTAATTTATACACCAAAATATTCGAAGGCTTATGACACCAATCAAAAATATCATTCATCCCGATGTAAAAATCGGACACATTCATTTAACAGTTTCAGATTTGGAACGCTCGGTTAAATTTTACCGCGATCTGCTTGGTTTTGAAATTACAACAACATTTGGTAACTCCGCCGTATTTTTATCAGCTGGCGGATATCATCATCATATTGGATTAAATACCTGGCAAGGAAAAGGAGCTACACCGCCGCCGCCTGGGCATACAGGCATGTACCACTTCGCAATTCTTTTTCCTAGTAGAAAAGAACTCGCCAGCGTTGTTAAGAGGTTATATGAAATTAATTATCCAATTGAAGGCGCTTCGGATCATGGAGTATCGGAGTCAATTTATTTAACTGATCCGGATGGAAATGGTGTTGAACTTTATTCAGACAGACCGCTAGACCAATGGCCAATTGATGATGAAGGACATCTTCAAATGACGACAAAACATCTCGATATTCTGAACCTTCTTTCCGAACTTGATCATGGCGAATAAATAAAAAAAATTAGGATAAATTTAAGATTATTTTAATAGTATTATGGGTTTATAAAATAATGTAATATATTACGTAAGTATTTACGTAATTAATTTTATAATTATATTTATATGACAAATATATTAAAAGAATTGAGAGAATCAGCCGTTTCTCACAGAATCAAAAGATTGAGTGAAAACTTAATCAACGATACAAAACGGATATATAAAGAATTAAATATTGATTTTGAACCACGGTGGTTTGTAATCAGCCATTTACTAAATGAAAGAAAGTCCGCTTCGATAAATGAGCTGTCCAATGCAACAGGCTATACTCATCCAGCAATAATCCAAATTGTCGAGCAAATGATGAAAAATAAATTAATTGAAACTTCAAAAAATCTAAATGACAAACGAAAAAGAAAATTAGTATTGACAAAAAAAGGAGAGAACATTTTTGATTCCATTCATCCGGTTGTTAATGATATAGAAGATTCGATTAAAGAAATAAATAACGAAGCTGGTTATGATATACTTCATGTAATTGAATCATTTGAAAATGCTTTGAATGAAAGAAGTCTTTATGAAAGGACAAAGTTGAGAAATAAAAAGAGGCAGCTTGATACAATTGAGATTATCAGATATTCACCTTCAAATAAAGAATATTTTAAACAGCTTAATTTCGAGTGGCTACAGAAATATTTTGAAATAGAAAACGAGGACATAAAAATTTTATCAGATCCGGAAAATGAAATAATTAAAAAAGGAGGAGAAATTTTCTTAGCTCGATACGAAGGAGAGATTGTTGGTACATGTGCTGCCATTAAACTTGATAAAGAAAATTTTGAGCTTGCTAAATTATGTGTAACTGAAAAAGCTCAGGGTAAGCAAATAGGTAAAAAGCTGGCACTCGCAGTAATTGGTTTTACATATGCAAAAGGTGCAAAAGCCGTCTTACTAGAAACAGCTAGATCATTAAAGGCAGCAATTAAGCTCTACGAATCGCTAGGATTTAAATACATTCCGGATTTTCATCAGTCAAATTATAAACGTCCAACATTCTGGATGAAGCTAGATTTGAAATGATATAGCTTTAATAAAATATATTCTTATAGAAATCTAAATTGATTTTCTTAACAAGAACTTATTAGAAGGTTTGATATTTTTAAAAGTCAATTTATTAATCAAGGACATGAATATTATGGGAACAAAAAAAATAAGATTGTTGGGAATATCGGGAAGTTTAAGAAAAGCTTCATGCAATACAGGCTTACTGCGTGCAGCATCCGAAGTTCTACCGTCAAATATGAATTTAGAAATTTACTCTTTGGCAAACATTACGCTTTATAATGGCGACTTAGAATCAAATCCATCAAATTCAGTTGTTGAGTTCAAAAAAAAGATTGCAGAATCCGATGCGCTTCTTATTGCTATACCAGAATATAATTATTCAATTTCCGGCGTTCTAAAGAATGCAATCGATTGGGCATCACGTCCAGCAAAAGATTCGCCGTTAAACGGAAAACCTTTTGCGATGATGGGTGCCGGCGGCGGATTGGGAACTGCTCGTGCCCAATATCATTTTAGGCAGATTGCGGTCTACACAAACATGTTTACGTTTAACAAACCTGAAGTTTTTGTACCAAATGCTTGGGAAAAATTTGATTCAAATGGAAATTTGAAGGATGAATCAATTAAAGAAAGAATAAAAATTCTGTTGGAAACTCTTGAATTGTGGGTTAAAAAATTTCAAGTAAATGCTGAATAATTTATTTTTATTGTCCCCAATCTACTTGCGACGTAGTAACAATTATTTTCCAAGCACCGTTTGGAACATCGCTTGAATCTACAAACTGCCAATCAACTACATCTAGACCTGAAAGTCCCAGGTAATCACGAACTGCAGGCGAAACATCCAAACCGGAACTATTGTTGAGAGTTTGATTCCGCGGTAAAGAATTTCCAAAAACATAATTTGAATCATCATAAAAAAAGGGACCGCAATCTTCCCATTGTGCATAGACTGATTTGCCGTCTTTAGTAATTTTAATCCACCGATTTTTACACATTGATTCATACGTCGTCCAATTTTTCTCTTTCGCCCAATATATTTGATTGTATGCGCTTTGTCTGCGGTTTCCGCTGCTGTCGTAATCATCATAAGGCAAAGCGAAATAAAATGGGTTTTCATTTGGAGTAAAACCAGACGAATAATACCCATTGCGGTTATCAGGATTATCTACACCGCCGTAATGCGATTGCCAGTTTATATCCCAAGAACTTTGAGCATTTGGGATGTAGCCGTTATTAGAATCAGCTGGCTCTCCAACCCAGAACTATGTTACTGTAATATTTTTATGAATAGGATATGCTGATAAGATTGGACTAGTAACCGCATCATTTTTTTTACAGCCTGTAGTTACTAATGTGATATAAAAAATGATTGTGAATTTTAGAAAAATATTTTTCTGCCGAATTAATAATCTATTATTTATAACAGGCATCCGTTAACCTTCCTTCACCGCCAAAACTCGAATACGCTTATAATCTACAAACCATTTACCTTTCAAAAAATTCGTAGGCTTCAATTCTTTTACAATCAATTTCTGAAGTTCACTTTTTTTCTTAGAATCAATACCTTCAAAAAATTCTTTGCCGAACATCTCCAACCAGCTTGTAATATCAACACCTTCTTCAAGAAAAGTGTCTCTATTGAAATGAGAAGCAAACTTTACATCGAATCCGTATTTTTCTAATAGCATTGAATATTCACCAATAGAAGGGAAATACCAATTTACTTTATTTACATTTTGTGGATACCCGTTTGAAGTTAAAATTTTATTAATTGCTCTTAAAATATTCTGAACGTTATTTTTTCCGCCGAACTCTGCTGCAAATCGTCCACCGGGTTTTAACGCATTTGATATGCAGCTTACTACCTTTTCTTTTTCCGGTATCCAGTGAAGTACGGCATTAGAAAATACTGCATCAAGTTTACTTTTAAAAGAAAAGTTAGTTGCATCTTTAATTTCAAAATTAAGTGTAGGATATTTTTGTTTTGCCTGTTTAATCATTTCTTCCGAGCTGTCTATGCCAATTATTTTTGCGCCGCTTTGAGAAATGAGTTTTGTAAGATATCCTGTTCCGCAGCCAAGATCTAAAATTCTTTCATTTGATTTGGGAGCCAAAAGTTTAACAACATCTTCCCCGAATTTAAAAACATACGAATGCTTTTTGTCATATAAATTAGAATTCCAATTATACTTTCTCATAAATTCAATTAATAATTATTTAGAAATATATTTCCAGATAATCTCTATAATTTGGTATACCGATTTAAATCCATAGCTTTTATATTAGTATTTCTTTACCCAACCTTGCAATAAATACTTTTGTACCTTTAAATTTTTTTAATATCGAAGCGCCGATCCAGTCAATGCCATTGGGGCTTCCATGAACTAAGATTACTTTCTCCGGTTTCAACTTCTCTACAATTTTAAGCAATTCTTCTCTTTTTGAGTGTGAAGAAAATCTAAACTGTTCTATTGTGCACTTAACTTCTTCTTCCTCAATAATTTCATTTAATTTTATTTTATTTCCTTTTTTCGAATTAGCAAAAATATAACCGGGAGTATTTTCTTCCATATATCCAACCGTAAAGACGGCTGAGTTACTTTGTTTTAGCCATCTTCTCGCAAGTTTAAATGAAGCAGTTCCTTCTATCATCATCCCGCTTGGCGCAAGTACAATACAAGGATTTTTAAAAAATTTTTCCGGCTGGTCAACTTCATAAAGATCTTTTTGAGGAATAGAATTTATTTCGAATTCCGGATCAATTCTATTAACAACGTAACGGTTGTAATCATAAACCCGGCTGATTTTATCAGCAATTCCTCCGGTGTAAATATCAGTTTGTGTAAGCTTTCCTGCTTTCATTAAATTCCAAAGAGTAGCTATAATTTCCTGCATCTTTCCTAATGAAAAAACCGGGATCAATACCGAACCGCCGGAGTTTAATATTTTATTTATAGAAAAAGCAAGGCGCAAGGCTTCCTCTTTCCAGTTGAGAATAGTTGAAGAATCAGTGTCTCCGTAAGTCGTTTCCAAAATAAGTACATCAACTTTAACGTCCGGAAGAGTTGAGCCGGGGAGAAGTTCCTGGTTTCCTAAATTTATATCGCCGGTATAAAATATTTTTTCATTATTATGTTCCAACAAAATTCCCGCCGAGCCAAGAATGTGTCCCGCATCGTAAAAATTTACAGACACAGGATCTTTACTTCTATGTCCGTAACCATTTAAATTAAAATTTTCATTATATGCTTTATATTCAATTGATCTTATTAATAGATCAATTTCTTCATGAGTATAAATTTTAAATTTGTCTTCTTCCGCCAATTGTTCTTTGAGTATTGCCACCGAATTATGCAGCGTTAATTCAGCTAATGCTCGTGTCTGAGGAGTTGATAATATTTTTATATACGGATGCTTTTGAACGAGATAAGGAAGGGCTCCTAGATGATCTTGATGAGCGTGTGAAATTAATACATAATCAACCGGCAAGTCTTTGATCAAATCTAGATCCGGAAGAGATTCCATTCCAATTCTTTGAGGATGCATTCCGCAATCAAGAATAATTCCTGTACCTGAAATATTTAGGTAAAAGCAATTGGCGCCAATCTCGCCAGCACCGCCGAGTGGTAGAAATTTGA
This sequence comes from Bacteroidota bacterium, assembly GCA_023475265.1. GTDB lineage: Bacteria > Bacteroidota > Ignavibacteria > Ignavibacteriales > Ignavibacteriaceae > FEN-1297. The sequence goes on along the minus strand of JAMCWE010000185.1, from coordinate 72,079 downwards.
TCATCTTAAAATGAAAAATAATTTTAAATTAAAACTAAGTTATTATTTAAAGACTGTACAATCAATTCAATGGTTTGGATAAATCTTTATAAAAATTTTGGATTAAATAAGAGAAGATAAAAGTTTATCAAACGTATCTTATTCGTAAATTATACGGTCTCGAAAATTCTTCAGTCAAAATGTTAATGTTATATTAATCCAATAAAAATATTAATAATTGTAACAATTTCTTTTTTCAGTTCGTCATTAAGGTGAAGATGTTAAAAATTCTTAGATATAAACTTCTGATCAATCAGCATAAAAACAGAATTTATAGTTATTCTTATTTTATGTTGAAGAACCGTTTGGATGCTGATGATGTAACACAAGAAGTTTTGATAAGAATCTGGAATAATTTTGACAACTTCGAAATTAAAGCAGCTAAATCCTGGATAATGAAAACAACTCATAATTTATGTATTGATTATCTAAGAAGGCGACAGAAAAACTTTAATAGAGAAATTTCAATTGATAATGAGGAAGAGATTATGATTCAAGCTCCTGCTAATTTAAGTGACCCTGAAATCGGTGTTCGGCGTGAATTATTAAAAACTAAAATTGTTGAATCAGTAAATAAGCTTCCGGAAACATTTAAAAAAATATTTGTCATGTATGAACTGCAAGGATTTAAATACAGAGAAATTAGCAGCGAATTGAACATCCCAATTAACAGTGTAAAAGTATATTTGCTGCGGGCTAGGAAATCACTTCAGGAAGAATTAAAGGAATTCAAAAATGAAATCATCGAATCCAATTGATGAAAAGATATTAGAGAAAATCATTTCAACTGCTTATGGTGATGCTGGAATGATTGACAAGATTAGAATCTACTTCTATTCTTTAACAAAGCCGGAAGTAAAAAAACTTTTAAATGAATATAAACAAACAGCCAATGCGATTCATTCATTTAACAATTTAAAATGCCCGGAATTTATAACTAAAACTATAACTAAAAAAGTTCCTAATGAAAATAGAGAAAAAGCCCATAGGTTCGCCGAATTATTTTTAAGAAAACCGATCATTGCGGCAGCTTCGTTTGTAATTGTTGCGGCTATTATCGGAATTATTATATACCAAAATAGACCGATAGAAAAAACTTTTTCAAAAGTACAAGCTGAAATTGCAGAAAGACAAGTTAAACAGTCGCTTGCATTAATCGGACAAATACTTAAGCGAAATGGAAATTCGTTAACAGAAGAAATAATAATTAAACAAGTAACGCCGCCGTTTCATAAAAGTTTAGAAACTGTAAATAATCTTTTCAAAGGAGGATAAAAATGAAAAACATTATCAAAATATTTTTTGTAATAATTTTTGCAGCATCACTGAACATATTTGCGCAAGATAAAGAGGATTTAAGCAAATACCCCGGCTTTGTTGACTTCAGCAGTCTTTCACATTTTATGAAAACCGATAAGGTAACTGAAATTGACTTAGAAAGTTATCTGCTAAAAATGGTTAGCAACATTACTGCAAAAGATGAACCTGAATTATCTCAAATGTTGAGTGGATTAAAACTGATTAAAGTTTATTCGTTTGATGTTGATTCAAAAGACACAAAAGAACTGCTGAAAAAAGTAGATCAATTAGATAATACATTAATGAGCAAAAACTGGAATAGAATTGTTAAAGTAAAAAGCCCCAAAGAGAATACAAATGTTTATATAAAAACTTCTGCTGATCAAAATGAAATCGTCGGATTGGTAGTTACTTCGTTACAAAAGGATGGCCAATCATCATTTATAAATATTGTTGGGAAAATAGATATGGATGCTCTCGGACGACTCGGCGAAAAATTTGATATTCCATCATTAGAAAAAGTTAATAAGAATAAATAGCTTCAGATATGATTGCTCGATATTCGTAAGAAACTTTTTTGATATTTTTTTTATAAAACATTTAAGCTTTTTATTTTTCTCATAGAATTCCAGGTTAGGAAAGAAAAAATAATAGTAATAAACGCACAGATTAAAACAGAATTTGATTCACCAAAATGTTCCGCTAAAATTCCAATAATCAAAGCTCCGATTGGCAGAAATCCAAATGAAGTAAATGAATAAACGCTCATTACTCGTCCTCTTAAATCATCGCTTACAAGATTTTGTATAATCCCATTCGATAAATTAAAAATTAATATAATTCCAACGCCAGTCCAGAATAATGCGAAAAATGTAATAGCCATTTGATGAAAAATTGCAAAAATTATTAAAGAGATTGGGAACGAAAAAATTCCTATTGCCAAAAGTCGATAAATATATTTCGAACCTCCCAGTGAAGCAATCATAAGAGCAGTAAGCAAAGCGCCAACGCCTCTAGCAGATTGCATAATTCCGTTTGTTGTTGCATCGCCATGAAGAATTTTTACAGCCCAGTCCGGAATTAATGTCACGAAAGAAATTCCAAAAAGATTTATCGCTGAAACTAAAATGATTAAATTTCTAATCATCGGATGTGTAATTGAATATTTGATTCCTTCTTTCAATTCTGTAACAATTGATTTTCCATTTTCAATTTTTATAATGGGATTGATGTCCATTTTAAACAATGCGATAATAACACCGACAAATGACAAGCCATTTAAAGCGAAACACCAGGCGGGACCAAAAGCTGCATAGATAAGTCCAGCAGCCGCGGGACCAAAAATACGAGCGGAGTTGAGCATAGTTGAGTTCAATGCAATAGCATTTATTATTTTTTCTTTGTCCACAAGTTCAAGTAAGAAAGCTTGCCGTGCCGGTGCATCAAAGGCGTTTGCTAACCCAAGAAAAAATGCTAATAAAATTATATGCCAAGCTTGAACAATTTTAAAGAATGTTAAAGAAGCAAGTATAAATGCCAATAGCATCATCAAAGCTTGAGTTAAGATAAGAATAGTTCTCCGTGAATTTCTATCGGCAACAACTCCGCCATAAAACATAAACAACCATGCTGGTATTCCGGCAGCAAATCCTACATAGCCAAGATAAAGCGGAGAGTGAGTAAGCTCGAAAACTAAATAACCTTCGGCGGTTGTTTGCATCCACGTTCCGAACAATGAAATAATTTGTCCGATAAACCATAGTTTGTAGTTTGGAAATTGAAGTGCGGAAAACGTTTGTTTAAAATTTATTTTCTTCCCAAATAAATTTGAAAGTCCCCTTGACAATTTTGTTTGTTGATGAGGTTTTGTTGTTTGTTCATTTGAATAATTATTTTCTTCCACCAATTCACAATTTATTTTTAGAATGAATTTAATTCATGGAAACAAATTAATAATAAAACAATTGAGCTGATAAATTTTTTATTGCAAAGTTCATAAATAAACTGAATTATTTTTTTGACTTTTCCAATTTAATCGGTGCGCTTTGATTGTGGCCATAAAGCCAAAGTTGCCCTCTCTCAAGTACGAATCTATTCTTCATCATTTGCATGCCGTATGAAAAAACTGTTACGGTATCTTTTTTAGTTATATAATTTCCTTTAAATGTTTTGAGAATATTTTTAATATGAAAAGTCCCATCAGAATTAAAATCTATTGTAGAATGTTCAGCTTCCGGATCATGCATTACCCAAGTTCCGATAATGCCGGCGCCCATCGTAGGAACTCTCTTTTGGCGAACCATTTTACTTGTTACATCTTTGCCTTTTACCTTGCTTATTTGAACTAATGTATCCGAATAAATCAGTACCGTAGATGTATCAGTCTTTATTTTATTAAGTATCGGAATAGAAGTGAAAGTAATTAATTTTGTTCCGTCAAGTTTATATTTGCCGGTCCAATTTGATTCAAGCAAGTAGCTGAATGTTTTATTTTTTCGAAAATCTAAAATTAAGCTGGAGGTTTCTAACGGATTATGAACCGTTTCCCATTTCCCTACTAAAGGATCAGAAGTAGCTTTTATCTTTTTCTTTTGTGCTATGCTATTGACGGAACTAAAAATTAAAATTAATAAAAGTACAAACAGCAATTTGGTTTTCATATTTGCCTCAAAATTGAAACAGATTTTTATTCATTAAAAAGTTTAGACGCAATTTATTCATATTAGTTTGAAAATGTTTAAAGAATAAATTTATATTAAAAAATCAAGCAGCTTTTCGATAAGAAATTTGAGTTTCTAATGAAATCAAAAAAATAATCTAATATTACAATAAACTTATTGGTTAAAGCTTTTATAATCAACTAAAATGAAGGGATTAGAAATTGTAAAACAGGTACAAAATAATTATTTGGAATTTATTCCGAAGAAATTTTATTTCTTAAACTCTTCTCTTCTATGCTTAAGATAACTTTTCAACGTAACTATTTGAGCAATAGCTACAACTGTAAATACTCCAACTAAAATTAAAATTACGGGTGTTTCCATTTCAACTATCCAATATAAGTTTTGAAAATTTTGTCTATCTTTTAACGCTTCAGAATTTATTAAAATTAATCGTCGAATGAACCGCAAAACAAATATAAATATTTGATCAGAATATCAAAATGATCTGAAATAAATAAGAGCAATTTTAACTAAAGCTAAATATTTAATTGAATTATTTATTTGTGTGTGGAATTATAAATGTTAATCGATTAAATTTAATTATAAATTCTAAGGTAGTTTTATGCTTAGATTTTTTCATCACACATTTCAAATATCTTTATTCTTTAATGAAATAAAAATTTTCCTTTTAACTTTCACCTTTCTAATATTTACAATCTCCTCCGTAAACGAAATCTATTCTCAAACAAAATTAAAAGATAAAAAAATGGAAATAAAAATTTATAGCTCTGCATTTAAGGAAGGTGGATTTATTCCTTCCAAGTACACATGCGAGGGAGCCAACACATCTCCTCAGCTACATTGGAACGAAGTTCCTAAAGATGTAAAATCATTTGCGCTAATCGTTGATGATCCTGACGCACCTGCCGGTGACTTTGTGCATTGGATTATTTATAACATTCCCGGGAATGTCAAAGAGCTTCATGAAGATGTAACGCCATCTAGAAACATTCCGGAAGAAGTTATGCTTGGCACAAACGGTTTCGGAAGAATTGGATATGGCGGCCCTTGCCCGCCTTCAGGAAAAGCTCATCGTTACTTTTTTAAGCTGTACGCTTTAAACACAATTCTTCATCATGTTGAATCCGGTGTAACTAAGCAGCAGCTATTAAAAGCAATGGAAGGGCACATAATTTCAGAGGGCCATTTAATGGGCAAATATCAAAGATCAAAATAATTTAAAGAATTAATCTGAAACAATATTTCCAAATTTTATTTCCCTTCCCTCATTAACATTTATACAATGTTTGCAAACCAATTTGATGCGGTGTACTTCATCTATCCTTTCCATTATAAAATTAAATTCAAAAGGCAAGAGATATTTTAAATAAAAAATCATTCCAAAATTTATTTTTGCGGAATTATTATTTTATTTAAGTTTCCAATCGATGACTTAATCTAAGGATTTACAAACTAAATCTGAGGCAAGAATGACAAAAGATTCCGCTTTAAATATTCCAAAGAAAAATCGCATTGAATCTATTGATGTTTTAAGGGGATTAACAATCTTCGTAATGATATTTGTTAACGATCTCGCGTCTGTAAAAGGAATTCCCTGGTGGATGGAACACATGCCCGAGAATGCTGATGGTATGACGTTTGTCGATGTTGTTTTCCCTGCTTTCTTATTTATAGTCGGGATGTCAATTCCATTTTCAATTAATAAAAGAATAGCTAACGGTGAAAAGATAATTCAAATTTGGAAACATATTTTGATTCGCACGGCAGGATTATTAATTCTTGGAATAATGATGGTGAATATTTCAAGCTTAAATTCTTCAGTTGTAGGAATGAGTCATTCTGTTTGGATGCTGCTTGTTTTTATCGGAGCCATTCTAACTTGGAATCAATACCCAAAATCCGAAGGGAGGAATAAAATTATTTATTCATCACTTAAAGTTCTCGGAATTGTTTTATTGATTTACCTTGCTGTAATATTTAGAAGCGGTCAGCCAAATAATTTAGGATGGTTCCAAACTAAATGGTGGGGCATTCTTGGTTTGATCGGCTGGGCATACTTTTTCTCAAGTGCAGTCTATATAATTTTTAGAAAACATTCAGCCGGTATAATTGGAATGTTCGTTATTTTTATTACTCTTTATATTGGAGATAAGTCCGGGGCTTTAGGAAATTTTTATTCACAAAACATAAGAGATTATTTTTGGTTAGGCGGCCATATCGGCGCACACACGGCAATAGCATTATCCGGAATAATAGTTTCTTTGCTCTTCCTGGAAAATTCTCCGGCAAAAACTTCAAATGAAAAAATTATTTGGATATTTATTTTTGCTGTAATGATGTTTGTGGTTGGATTTTTTCTTCGTCCGCTTTATGGCATTTCTAAAATCTACGCAACACCTACCTGGTCGCTTTATTCGGCTGCAATCTGTTCAATAATTTATGCTTTTCTTTATTGGTTTGTTGACATAAAAAATAAATTGAGCTGGGCAAAGTTTTTAAAACCGGCGGGGACTAATCCATTACTAGCATATTTGCTGCCGGATATTTTTTATTCTATTCTTTGGATCTTCGGAATAAATATTTTGTCAGAATATTTTGGCTATGGAGTAATCGGCATTATAAGGTCGCTGATATTTTCATTGATAATGCTTGCCCTTACTTCGCTGTTTAATAAGTTGAATATTCGGCTGCATTTATAAGATCAGCTCGGAACTCCCGTTATATAATGAACTAGCTGCTCAATCAAAAATTCTTTGTCTTCTATTACAGCTTTAACAACATCGCCGATTGATATTATTCCAACAAGCTTCCCATTTTCAATTACAGGTAAATGCCTTATTCTTTTATTTATCATCAAGGCCATACATTCTTCAACGCTTAAAGTTGTATTCACATAAATTACTTTTGTGGACATGATTTCCTTAACCATAATTTCTTTAGAATATTTGCCCTTCAGAATTACTTTTCTTGCATAATCACGTTCGGACATAATCCCGACTATAATTTCATCCTTAATTACTAATACTGCTCCAATTTCTTTTTTTGCCATCAGCTGAAGAGCTTCATAAACAGAGGCTTCTGGTGATATGTGCCAAATATCTTTACCTTTATTTTGCAAAATTGTTCGAACTGTTTTCATTATCGCACCTTTTATTTATTTAAAATTTTTTATCGAATAATTTCTCAAATTCAATTTTGCTATTAAAACAATTAGATTTATTCCTTTTTAATTTTCCAAAGTTTTTGCTGGAATCATGATCCAGTTATGTCCATCTCTTGCGATTAAAGCTTCTGCTTCCTCCGGTCCCCAGGAACCGGATGCATAATTGGGAAAATCAATCGACGAAGTTGACTGCCATTTATCTAAAATTGGCATAATGATTTCCCAGGCTGATTCAACTTGATCGCCACGCATAAACAAAGTTGCGTCACCAAGCATGACGTCTAGAATTAAAGTTTCATAAGCTTCCGGAGAATCGGCTGAATAAGCATGGTCGTAATTAAATGTCATTTCAACCGGATTTAAAATCATTTTAATTCCAGGCTTTTTAGCCTGGAAGCGAAGCCTAATTTCTTTTTCCGGCTGAATATTAATTATTAATCTATTAGGCTGCCAATTCTCTAAGGACTCGGTTGGAAATGCATGATGAGGAACCGGTCTAAATTGAATTGTAATTACAGAAATTTTATCCGTCATTCGTTTACCGCTGCGCAGATAAAAAGGAACATCCTGCCATCGCCAATTATCTATAAATAATTTTATTGCTGCAAAAGTTTCAGTTTCTGAAATTCGATTTACACCAGGTTCTTCGCGGTATCCAATTACTTTTTGTCCCTCAATCCAGCCCTTATCGTATTGTCCTCTGACAGCATTGGCGTGAACTTCTTCATTTTTATATTTTCTAATTGCTCTTAGAACGTCAACTTTTTTATTTCTCACTTCATCAGCATTAAAAGAAACCGGCGGTTCCATTGCGACTAAACAAAGTAATTGCAAAAGATGGTTTTGAATCATATCTCTTAATGCACCAGCATTGTCATAATAACCGCCGCGATGTTCAACGCCGACTTGTTCTGCAACTGTAATTTGCACATGATCAATATAATTCCTATTCCAGATTGGTTCAAACAATGCATTTGCAAATCTGAATGCAATCATATTTTGAACTGTTTCTTTGCCAAGGTAATGATCGATACGGTAAATCTGACATTCATTAAAAATATTGCACAAGATTTTATTCAGGTTTTTTGCGCTGTTCAAATCATGGCCAAATGGTTTTTCTACAACAATCCTTGCATGGTCTTTGTCTTCAGCTATTTCAGATTTACCTAACTGTTCAGCGATAGGCTCTATAAAAGCTGGTGGAATTGCCATATAAAAAATTCTGTTGGATTTTTCCCCCCAATTTTTTTCAATTATCGAAATTTGCTGCGAGAGATTATTGTAAGTTTCTTGGTTCGTAAAATCCGCTTTGCGATAATTAATCATCGGCGCAAACTTTTCCCAATCTTCAGATTTAGATTTACCGGATCGCGAAAACTGATCAATTCCATCGTGTAGTCTTTCTCTATATTGATCATCGGACAAATCTTTTATATCCAATCCAATGATGGCAAATTTTTCCGGCAGCCAACCATCTAGAAATAAATTATATAAAGCAGGAGTAATTTTTCTCCAGGTTAAATCTCCGCCCGCACCAAAAATAATTAAAATAGTTGCATCCGGTTTTCTAGCAGACTGCACATTACCTCCTTATACATGATTCCATTGTGTGTGAAAAAATCCTTTCTCATCAACTCTTTCATAAGTGTGAGAACCAAAATAATCTCTTTGTGCTTGAACAAGATTAGCAGGAAGCCATTCGCTCCTATACGAATCAAAATATGCCAAAGATGCCATAAAGCCAGGAACAGGAATTCCGCATTCTACAGCAGTTTTAATAATCGCCCTAACTTCATCTTGTGAATTTAAAATTTCTTTTGATAGAATTGGATCAACTAAAAGATTAGGTAGATCAGGAACATTTTCATAAGCTTTGCGAATCTCTTCGAGTAAAGTCGCCCGGATTATACAACCGCCGCGCCAAATTTTTGCTACATCTTTAAAATCCAAATTGTAATTATATTCCTTTGATGCAGTTCCCAGCATTGCCATTCCTTGTGCATACGTTGTTATCATCGCAAAGTAAACAGCATCTTCCAATTGTTTAATGAATGGTAAAAAATCAACTTCAATGTGTGAATCCGGTCCATAAAGCAATTTAGCAGCCTGTTCACGTTCGGATTTATAAGTTGACATATCTCTCATCGAAACGGCAGCATCAATTGTTGGCAGCGGAACTTGCATTTCCATTGCATCTTCCGAAGTCCATTTACCTGTACCTTTTTGTTTTGCTTCATCAAGAATTTTATCAATTAATTGTGAATCAGAATCTTCATCTTTCTGTGTAAAAATATCTGCTGTAATTTCAATTAGATAAGATTGGAGTTTTCCATTATTCCATCTTTTATAAACTTCATGGATTTGTTTGTTATTCAATCCCAAGCTTCTCTTCATCAAATCATAAGACTCAGAAATTATTTGCATCAATCCATATTCAATTCCGTTGTGAACCATTTTAACATAATGACCAGCAGAACCTGGTCCTAAATATGTAACACAATTTTCATTATTATATTTTGCTGACGCAGCTTCGAGTATTGGTTTTATTCGTTCATATGCATCTTTAGGTCCGCCAGGCATCATACTCGGTCCAAATCTCGCTCCGCTTTCACCGCCGGAAATTCCTACTCCAAGGAAGTGAATTCCTTCCCCTGACAATTCTTTAAATCGTTTATTAGTATCTGTAAAATGTGAATTACCACCGTCAATTATAAGATCACCGGGCTCTAAATATGGAAGCACGTCTTCAATAACAGAATCAACTGGCGCACCTGCCGGGACTAACATCATTATCGCCTTTGGCTTGCGTAATGATTTAATAAATTCCTCAAGTGATTCTTCTCCAAATGCTTTTCTATTTTCGGCTTCTTTATTTAGCTCATTTACTTTTGATTTATCTTTATCGAAACCGGCTACTGAAAATCCATGATCTGCAAAATTTAAAACCAGATTTCTCCCCATCACTCCAAGACCAATCATTCCAATATCGCATTCTGATTTATTCATTTTTATTTCTCCACAAATTTGAAAACTTATTTTATGTTTAGACTTAAACCATACCTGGATAGTTCATTTTGTGTTTTATTAAATTCGGTATGATGAATTCCGCGGATTCCAATTGATGCAGCTACTTCAACAAACATATGCCTATCATCAATATACATTACTTGTTCCGACGAAACTTGAGAAATATCTAAAGCGATTTTGTAAATATCAACGTCAGGCTTTCTAAAATGTACAAAGCTCGAAGCAACAAATGCATCGAAGATTTCATTTAATCGAAATTCTTTAATCCTGTATTCAGTTAATTCACGTCCTTCATTACTAACAGCGGTCACTTTTAAATTGAACTTCCTTTTAAGTTCACGAATATATTCAATCATATCAGGAAGTGGTTTTGATTGTTCGAACATAAAAGTTGTAAATTTATTTATTGTGAATTTTCTTTTTTCATAAAAGATTACCCTGGTTAAATATTCTACCAGACTTAATTTCCCTATTTCGAAAGTGTCAAAGGTAAGATGATGGCGTTCATTTACTTCTTCTGCGTCAAGATCAAATTCCTCAATTGCTTTTAACCTAGCCTGACGGTCCCAACCATTGGTAAGCAGAACTCCGCCGATGTCTAAAAATAGTGTGCTTATCTTTTCAGATTTATTCATGAATAATCCTTTTTAAAATAATTTCTGGCTATCTTATAATTTTGATGTTCTGTTCAATAAAGAAAGACATCTAAATTATTTAAAGAATTTATCCGCATAAAATAAATTGTAAAACAATTAAAGAATATCTTGATAAAACGGGCTAGGGAAACTGTCTGTTATGAAATTCAAACCAAATAATTTAATTGATGTTTCCTAATCAAGATCAATTCTTGACCTTAACTTATTACTTTATCAATTAAATAATGCCGAATACATCACAAGCAAAATATATTCGGCATTAAAATCTCAAATATTTATTTCTTAGTTGAAGTGTTTTGTTTATTCTCAGACATCTGTTGAAGAGCTTGCTGAAGCTTTTCCAATTCTTTTGCCGCTTCGGTAAATTTTTTATCCCCGCTAAATTTCAAATAATTATTGAAAGCATCATTTGCAATTCGCACTTGCTCTTGCATAGAATTATTAATGCTCGGTGCAGTTTGAACCTGCTGAACTTGCTGTGATGCCACTTGAACGTTTGAAGACTTTGTAAACAATCCGTTAAGCGCATCTTCGAAAGTTTTTGCATAACTCATATTATCGCCGTGCATTACTACAACAAGTCTAAGCTCCGGATACGCCGCTGTTTCGGCTTGAAGATAAATCGGCTCAACATAAAAGAGAGTATTGTTCACCGGTATTGCAAGCACATTTCCTCTTATAACATTTGAACCGCGCTGATCCCATAAAGATAGTTGTCCCGATAAATAACTATCTTGATCAATTTTAGTTTCTACTTGCTGCGGGCCGAGTATTGTCTTGTCTTTTGGAAATTGATAGGCAAGCACTTTACCATAATTATCCGGATCGCACATTGCAGCCATCCATCCGATAAGCACCTGTCGATTTTTAGGCGTGAATGGAAGCATTAAAACAAACTGCTGTTTGTCGGATCCAGGACTCTGCCACATTGTGTAATAAGGCTCAACCGGCTGCACTTGATTGTAATATTTTTCGGTTGCTCTTACCCATAAATCTTCCTGGTTATAAAATACCGTAGGATCAGTCATATGATATTTTTCATAAACACTTCCCTGTATATGAAGAAGATCAATTGGATAACGAATATGAGCTAATAATTCTTTGGGCATTTCATCTTTTGTTTTAAATAATCCCGGGAAAATTTTATCCCATACTTGAATTATCGGATCGCTTTTATCCATAATATAAAAATTCACAGAGCCATTGTAGGCGTCCACAACAGCTTTTACAGAATTACGAATATAATTTATATTATTATCTCCGGGTGACGGCTGGCTATATGGATAATATTCTGATGTCGTATATGCATCAATCATCCAATATAATTTTCCGTTTGCAAGAACAATATACGGGTCTTTATCAAAATGAAGGAACGGCGCAAGAAGCTTAACTCGTTCTTCAATTTGACGATGAAACATAATTCTGCTTTGATCAGTAGGATAATCTGAAAACAAGAAATTAGTTCCATCAAATTTCCAGCCGAATAAAAATTTTCTCCAGAAATTTGAAATCCGAACACCGCCCTTTCCGGCATATCTTATATAAACATTATTTTCACCGCTGGGATAATCAAATTCTTTTTGTTTTGAATTAACAACAACCGGAGTGTTCGTTAATTCTCCATAATATATCTGCGGCTGCGTAACTTTTAATGAAGGGTATTCACTAATCGGCGGAATATCTTTGATCAAAAGATGCGGCAAACCTTGCGGAGTAAATTCATTCACAGTTGCCATTGTAATCCCGTAACCATGAGTGTACTGAAATCTCTTATTTACAAATGTTTGACTCTGAATTGGAAGGTTATCAATATTTATTTCTCTTCCCGAAACCATCACCTGTTTATATTGACCATCAAAATGATAACGATCTACATCCACATCAGAAAATTCATAGTAAAGTCTTATTGCTTGGAATTGCTTGTAAACAGCGTCCAGAGCTCTCCAATCCCACAAGCGAATGTTTGTAAAAATGTTTGGATATTTGTTTACTATTTCCGGCGTTAATTCGCCAGTCATCGGATATTCTTTTTCTTCGATTTTATTCAGACCGAAACCAAGCCTTGTAAATTTTATATTATTTAAAATATATGGTCTTTCAAAAGTTATTTGGTTCGGCTGAACAACAAGCCATTCAAAAACTCCAGGAATAATAGTAAAAGCAAAAAGCCAGATTGCAATTATGGATATTCCAGCTCCGGCTAAAACTAAAATGTGCGATCGTTCGGGATGAAAGTGAAATTTTCTATAATAAAAATTTTGAATCTTTTTTCTTAATGATGGAATTAGTAATCCTAAAGCAATGACTATCATCAAAATAATTACAACAGTATAAGCTGGGAGTAAAACATTTACATCAGTCCAACTTGGCCCGGAGACAACCCCGGTTGTTGAATACATTAAATGAAAACGATCTAAAAATTTCCCCCAAACAAGTACCAAAATGAAAATGGAACTATTTAAATACAGCGGGAAGTAAAATCTTTCCATTTTTACTTCGCCTTCACTAGGATAATAAAAAACTATATTGTTCCCGGTGAATCGCAGAAAGGAAGCGAAGAAGGAACCGATTAGCGCAACAAGAGAAATAAGAATTAACAGCACATAAAGGTTATCATAAAAAGGTAAAGTGAAAAGATAAAATCCTACATCTTTGCCGAGTATAGGATCTGTAATTCCGGTTGAAACTCTTTCCCAGAATTTCAAAATAACATCCCAGTTGTTTGCACCCCAGGCGCCGCCGATAAGAACTCCGATTACTTTTGTGGAGGCGAGAATTATTTTGTGTTCCTTGGAAATTGATAATGTCAAAAGATAAATTATTATAAATCCCAGAACACCGCCTGCAACAGCTAATCCGGCATTCGAATTAACAATTGTCCAGAACCGATTTCCGTATCCAAGGTTTTGAAACCAGAGTGCTTCACCCCAAAAATCCATGAACCAGAAAAACAATAAAGTTAATATTGCGATTATCGAGCCGAAAAAAATTTTTATTTTCTGATTTGTTTTAGCACCGGTGATAAAAAGGAAACCAGCAATCCCCAACAATCCTAATAATAATGCGGTATACATTTATTTTCCCTCAAGCTTTTTGATTTTCGTAAACAATATTTCCAGGCAATATGAATGGAAAGTTTTATCTTTTTTCAAACAATAAGAAATAACTCCGGTTATAATTTAATAAAAGAATTGGACATAATGGGATTTTTAGCAGGATAGCTAAAATGAATTACTTTTCAAAAGGGAAGTTTCATTTAGAAAGAAGCTTTACGAAATCAATTGAATCATATTTTAACTTTTCCGGTGAAGGCATTTTATCCAATCGCATTAACTCTTCAATCGCAGCCATATCTTTGTCTCGGAAATTTCCTGCGGCAGCATAGACTTTGTTATTCTTTACATAAAAAGCAATAAATTCTTGAGATGATATATCGCCTTTGAAAATAATTTCCTGCCAATCAACAGCATGACCGACATAATTTAAACTCAAACCAACCTGAGAAGTCCAGAAAAATGGAACAATTTTATTCGGATTTTTTTTGTCCAGCATATTAAGAGCCGCAATTCTGCCTTGCTGTTCCGCGGTTCGCCAATGCTCTATCCGCATATCTTCGCCGGTTCGCCAATCAGTATACGTTGCAATATCACCGGCGGCAAATACATCATCTTGAATTTTAAAATATTCATCAACCTTAACGCTGCCATCAGGAAGTAGATTTAAGTTTTTCAGAAAACTTGTTGAAGGTTTTACTCCAACCCCCAAGACTACCAAATCAGTTTCAATCCTATCTCCATTTTGAAGAAGAACTGCCTGGACTTTTTCTTTCCCGACAAATTCTTTCAAGCTAAAGCTTAATCTGAATTTTACGCCGTTATCTTCGTGAAGCTTCTTAAATAAATTTCCGACTTCTCTACCGAATACTTTTTCAAAAGGAATTTCTTCCTGAGATATTACAGTTATTTGCAAACCTCTTTTTCTCAAACTGTAAGCTGTTTCCATTCCAATAAAACTAGCGCCGATAATAACCGCTTTGGAAGCTCTCTTGCTTGCTTCAATAATCTTTTTTGAATCTTCAAAACTTCGTAAAGTAAAAACATTTTTTAAATCTTCGCCGGGGATTTTTAATTTTCTTGCTTCTCCTCCGGTTGCTAAAAGTAATTTGTTGTACTTAATATTTTCATTATCCGAAAGCATAATTGATTTATTCGAAAAATTAATATTCAATACTTTTTTATTTAGCATTACTTCAATATCTAACTCATCATAAAAGTCATTGCTGCGAAGCGGAATCCATGATCCCTCAGCATCACCGGCTAAATAATCTTTGCTCAAGTTTGGCCTATCGTAAGGTTCACAATCTTCTTGAGTAATTAAAATGATTCTTCCGGAAAATCCTTCTTCGCGTAAGGTTTGTGCTGCTGAATAACCTGCAGCGCCTCCTCCAATAATTACAAATTGTTGGTGATTATTTTTCCCTCGCTTTGACAAATTAGGAAGTCGGCTGCCAACTATTTTTTCCGGAAGCATGACGATTAAATTGTCACCGTCAATTTTGGTTTCATACTTTGGAAGCGAATCATTAGCTGGCGGTTCTAATCGATCTCCAGTTCTGGCATTAAAACATGCATGATGCCATGGACAAACAATTCTATCACCATTTAAAACACCATCAACTAATGGCGCGCCATAATGTGTGCAGTGAGCTCCAAGGGCAAAAAATTTATTTTCGATTTTACACAATAAAATTTCATTGCCGTCTATTGATACGGATTTCATTTGACCATTTTTCAAATCATTAATCTTTGCTGCAATAAACTCTCTATCACTCATAAGCTATCCTTAAATAATAATTAAGCAATTTTCAGAATCATCAATTTAATTTTTAACAAAATATTTAATTGACTACTATCGTGCCTTGCATTATATCGGCATGTATACGGCAATAGTATTGAAATGTACCTGTGCTGTCGAAAGTATAATTAAATGTACCGCCTGAAGCAACATTTCCGCTGTCAAATAGACCGGTTGGATGGCCTGGCGTTCCGCTTGTAACAGTGTGGTCGTAACTGTCTTTATTAGTCCAGGTAATTTTTGTTCCTTTGGCAATAGTTAAGCTTGCAGGGTTAAATTTAGAATTCTGCATCCATACTTCATTTTGCACTGGTGAACCGGAAGTGGGAGTTGGATTTGTACTGTAATTATTATTCTTGCAGCTTGAAAATATCAAAACAAATGTTATAACAAAAAGTAAATTTATAAACGACAATTTCTTTATCACGATTTGAACACTTTTCATGGTATTACTCCTTAATGAAAGTTATTGACAATATTTTCATAAATAGTATCAACTAACTTTCTACATGGACAATTTAATTTTTAAAACTGATTTTAAACTCAATCGAAATTAAAGCTGCAAATGTAAATGAGATCTCTTATTTATAGTTGCACAAAGAAATGCAACTGCCATAATAGTTAATCCTGTTAAAAAGAAATTGATCGGTAAAACAAGGTAGTGTGTGCATCCGCTTCCAATTACAAAGACTCCTAAAAATCCTAGCATTATTCCTTCCCAGCTTTTTTCAGCCCAAAAACCGAAGATGGTTAATACAATACCGCTAATCAAGAGATTTTGATTTGTTTGTGTTTGCCAAATAAAAGAAGAAATTACCAGCCAGAACCCATCAAGAAAGGCAATCCATCCCTGCCACATAACACCTCCCAAAATTAAAAGATAAAATTTTCTGTTAATTAAAAATTTATCATGTATTTAGCAATACTATTGGAATGTGCTATGATGAAAATTACATTCACTCATGCAGTATTCAGTTTTCCACCAAGATGAATTTTATAAAAATAAAAACTAACTTTTTATACTCCAATTGCATCCGGCATTATTAACTAATTGTTCAGCAGCTAACGGACCCCAAGACCCGGAAGGATAATTCGGCAGTTTAATCCATGGATCAGATTCCCATTTTTTAATTACCGGATCGATGATTGACCAGGCTTTATAAATCCAATCTCCGCGTGGGAACAATGTTTGATCTCCTTTCATTGCATCAAACAAAAGCCACTGATATGCGCTTGGGGGTTCTGCAATATTAAAAGCAGTATCGTATTGAAAGTTGAGATTGACTGGCTTTAGATGCAGTTCTGCGCCAGGCTGCTTAGCCATGAAAGTATAAACAATTCCTTCATTGGGTTGAAGTCGGAAGGTGAGTATATTTTTGTGCTGTGCACTTCTTTCGTGTGTAGGAAACATGAAATGCGGTGTTGGCTTAAATTGTATCGTTACTTCCGTCAATTTATTTTTTAATCTTTTTCCAGTTCTTAAAAAGAAAGGAACGCCCGCCCAGCGCCAGTTATCAATCATAACCTTAAAAGCTGCGTAAGTCGGAGTGTGCGAATCTTTTCCAACATTTTTTTCATCTCGATATGCGGGAACTTCTGTCCCATCCATATTGCCTTTATCATATTGTCCAAGCACGCAGTCTTTTTCAACATCAATTTTACAAACTGAATTTAAAACTTTAACCGTTTCACTTCGCAAAGATGCATCATAATTTACCGGCGGTTCTATTGCTGTTATACACAAAAGCTGAAGCAAATGATTTTGAACCATGTCTCTAAGAATTCCGGTAGATTCATAAAAATTTCCGCGGGTGCCGATTCCTAATTCTTCCGCAACCGTGATCTGAACATTCTCAATGTAATTGCGGTTCCAGATTGGCTCAAAGCCGGGGTTAGCAAACCGGAACACCAGCATATTCTGCACTGTTTCTTTTCCAAGATAATGATCAACTCTAAATATCTGATCTTCTTTAAAAACTTTTTGAATATCTTCGTCTAGCTTACGTGCAGATTTTTCATCTCGACCAAAAGGCTTTTCAATAATTACTCGTCGCCAGCCAGTTTCGCTTTTAGATAAAGCGACCGCACCTAATCTTTGTATTATACTGCTGTAATCTTCCGGCGGCGTTGAAAGATGAAAAAGAATATTATCCGGAATGTTAAATTCTTTTTGAATGCTTTTTATTTTGTTTCTCAGATTAGTGTATGAACTAGAACTTTCGTCATTAAAATCGCCTTTAACATAAAATAAATTTTTAGAAAAAAGCTCCCATTCTTTTTCACCGCACTCGCTAACTTTCTTAATGCTATTTTTCATTTCATGGCGGAAAAATTCGTCACTCCAATCTCTTCTTGCAAATCCTATAATTGCAAAAGGAAACGGCATTAAATTTTTACAGCGTAACGCAAACAATGAAGGAATTAATTCCCGGTGAGCTAAATCGCCTGTCGCTCCAAATATTACTACTATACAAGGTTCCGGCGGAACTGCTCTTGACATCCCCGAATTGCTTACTTCGACAAATTCATCGCTCATTCACATCATCTCCTTTCATCATTAAAACAATATTACTTCAGGAATTCTAAAAGTTTTTTCAATCCGCTTTCGGTATCGCTTCCAAGATGTACTCTTACAACTCGGCGGTCATGTGAATTTAAAGATCTGAAATCGCCAAGTGCTTGTGCTCTTTGAAGAGTTGCAAATCCAAATTCCTTTCCAGGAATACTTACTTCTTCATTTGCGTCAGAAGTAAATAATATAAACACACCATCATTTGCGCCGCCTTTATGCAACTGCCCGGTTGAATGCAAATAGCGCGGGCCGTAACCAAGAGTTGTCGCCACTTTAAATTTGTCTCTTAAGTTTGTTCTTAAATTCTGAAGAAGCTTATTACGATTTGGTGTTTGCAAACAATAGGCTAGCACTGAAATATAATCCGGTGACTTTGATAATTTAAAATAATAATTCAAAAATTCTTTTACAGATTTTCGATGCCCTTCAAACATCCACTTTGCAGAATCATTACAGAAAATTGAAATACCATCTTTAGAAATTATAGCTTCACCTTCATTAAAACTTCCTTTTGACTTCCATTCCTTTAATAAATCTTCCGAGTTCTTTTTACTTTCCGCAACATTCGGTTGATCAAAAGCGTTAATTCCGATTACGGCACCGGCTGTTGCAGTTGCAATCTCCCAGCGTAAATATTCCGCACCGAGCGCAAGTTTATCTTTAATTTCTATTCGTACTATAGGATGGCCTGTTTTTTCAAGCGCTGCAAGTTTTTTCTCATCAGCTTTCGAATCATCAAATGTTGTATAAACATGAACGAAAATTCGGTCATTAGAATAATCTTCCAAGCTGCCAAGTTTTTCACTTTCTACAGGAATTAATCCTTTACCAGTCTTACCTGTACTTTCCGCAATTAATTGCTCCACCCATAATCCAAACGAACTTATAGACTTTGACATTACAAATGTTACTTTGTCTCTGCCTTGCTTATAATTAATTCCTAAAAATATTCCAAGACTAACTCCGGGATTTACCTCAGCAGGAACGAAATGACCGCAGCTTAATTGCATTTGATGTGCGTTGTTAAGAATTTTTTTAATATCAATTCCGATCAATGCCATTGGTACCAAACCGAAGAAGGATAAAGCAGAATATCTTCCGCCGAATTCAATTGGATTCTCAAATACCTGACGATATTTTTTTTGCTGAGCTTCTTTCATCAAAGAAGTTCCGGGATCAGTGATCGCAACAAAATGTTCATCGGCGGAATCACCAACTATCTTTTTTGTTTCTTCGTAGAAATAATGCTCGAAGCTGGAAGTTTCTAAGGTTGTTCCCGATTTACTTGAAACAATAAATAATGTTTTGCTCAAATCAATTTTTGATTGAACCTCCTTCACTGCGGCCGGATCAGTATTATCCAAAACATGCAATTCTGGATAACCAGGTTTCGAACCGAATGTATCTTTGGAAACTTCCGGGCATAAGCTGCTGCCGCCCATTCCAAGAAGAACTACATATTTATATTTTGCAGCTTTTACATCTTTAACAAGCTGGTTTACTTCATCAAATTTTCCAAGGAAATATTCCATGCTGTCAAGCCATCCCAAACGGATATTAATTTCTTTTATTTGTTCAGGATCATCCGACCAAAGATGCGGATCTTTTGCAAACAATCTTCTGGTAAACTGTTTTTCATTTAATGATTTCATTGCGGCAGAAACATCCGCTTTAGATTTGCCGAAACTAATTTTTTGTTTTCCAATTCTTTCTCCAAGAATTGCGTCACGTTTCTGAGAAATGTTTTTCATCAAGTTGTCATAAGGTTCCACAAACTTTTGTATTGCCTCGTTCAGTAATTGGGTTGTTACAAAGTCGATATCAACTCCAATTTTTCTTAAGTCTTCAATCACTTTATAAGATTCATCAACATCTTTTTCAATTGTATTGCTTTCAATTTTTCCATGGTCGTCAAATGCATCGATCGTTTCATCCGGCAATGTATTTACAGTATCCGGACCAATTAACGGTTCAACATATTTAACGTCATTATAAAGCGGATCTTTCGTGCTGGTGCTTGCCCAAAGCGGACGCTGAACTTTTGCACCGTGCGAAAGCAATTTCTCCCATCTTTCACCAGAAAATATTTTCTTGAAACTCTGATATGCAATCTTTGCATTTGCAATTGCAGCCTTACCGAATAATTGTTCCGGTCTTAAAGTGTTATCCTGAATTTTTCCGGGAATAATTACGCTGCCGAGAAGCTGATCAGCTAATACATCAATCCTGCTTAAGAAAAAACTCGCAACTGAGCGGAGTCTTTCGATTGGTTTATTTTCAGCGACGCGGCGTTCAAGTGCATTTAGATAAGCATAAGCAACTGCTTCATAACTTTGAATTGAAAACAGCAAAGTGATATTTACATTTATTCCTTCATAAAGCATTTGCTCTATCGCCGGAACTCCTTCAGGTGTGCCGGGAATTTTTATGTAACAATTTGGACGATTAACTTCTTTGAATAATCTTCGCGCTTCGATCATTGTCCCTTCGGTATCACGCGCCAAATAAGGTGAAACTTCAATACTGATAAATCCATCAACACCCTCGGAAGAATCATATACTGGTTTTAAGATATCGCAAGCGTCCTGAACATCCTTGATTGTTAATGCTTCATAAATTTCGTGCACGCCTTTTTTCTGTTCAACAAGCTGTTTGATTTGTTTATCATAATCAGTACCGTTCGTGATGGCTTTATTAAAGATGCTTGGATTAGAAGTTATTCCGCGAAGCCCTTGATTTGCAACGCGCTTTTTTAATTCGCCGTTTTTAATTTTTCCTCTGGTTAAATTATCCAACCAATAACTTTGACCATAGTTTAACAATTCAATTAATGTATTCATAAATAAAACTCCTTAAATTCAAATTAGCTGCCGGTATCTCTATTTCATATCAGCAAAATGATTTTATATAAGATAAATAATTTTTTACTAATAGTTTGTAAGATGCGCTACTATTACATCACAAGTATTGACTTGATTATTAAGAAGATATCAATTAAGGATTTGATTGGATTTAATATTTATCAATTTAATCGATTAACAATTTTTTCGGCAATTGTTTTCCCAATACTTAATGAAGCAGTTGCCGCCGGCGATGGCGCATTTAAAACGTGAATCATTTTATCAGCCTCAACAATTCTGAAATCATCGACTAGCTTTCCATTTGATTCAAGCGCCTGGGCACGCACTCCGGCGCCGGCTGGTTCAATATCATCAGAGCTGATTTCAGGAATCAATTTTTGCAGGGCTTTTACAAATGCAGCTTTGCTGAATGATCTATAGAATTCCCCCATTCCCATTTTATAATATTTAGATGCCATCTTCCAAAAGCCGGAATAGAAAAACATTTGCGAAACATCTCTGATTGAAAAATCCTGATGTGTATAACCTTCTCGCTTAAAAGCTAGAACAGCATTTGGGCCGGCTTCAATTCCGCCTTCAATCATTCTTGTGAAATGAACTCCGAGAAACGGAAAGTTCGGGTCGGGTACTGGATAGATTAAATTTTTTACTAGATATTCTTTCTCTTTTTTAAGTTTATAATATTCGCCGCGGAATGGTACAATTTGTAATTTAGGATCAACGCCGCAAACTCTCGCAACGCGATCTGATTGCAATCCTCCGCAATTAACTAAAAACTTTGCTCGCACTTCTCCGCCCGTTGTTTCTAAAATTAAATCGGTTCCATCTTTTTTAAATGAAATAAATTTGCTTTTGGTTTTTATTTCACCGCCGGATTGATTAATTATTTTTCCATAAGTCTCTGTTACTTGAGTATAATCTACAATACCGGTTTCCGGAACAAGTAGCCCATCGATGCCTGAGGCATGAGGTTCATATTCTTTAATTTCTTCTTTAGATAATCTCTTCATCCCTTTAAGATCATTTGCTTTTCCTCTTCGCTCGAGTTCTTCAAGCGCAGGAATTTCATTTTTGTTTGTCGCTACTACAATTTTTCCGCAGTGTTCATGTCTAATATTATTTTCTTCGCAAAACTTATACATCATTTCCCTGCCTGTAACACAGTTAATTGCTTTCAACGAGCCGGGTTTATAATATAATCCCGAGTGGATTACTCCGCTGTTATTTCCGGTTTGGTGAGCAGCTAATTTATCTTCAGCTTCAAGAACAACAAGCGATAATTTTTTCAGTTTCAACAGATTTAAGGCCGTTGAAGTTCCGACTATTCCTCCGCCTATTATTGCGACGTCAAAAACTTTTGGTTTGTCCATGATCAACTTTTTAGAATATTTTGCAATATGATTAAACTATAACAAAAAATTACCGTCTAAAATTATCATTTATCATCTTTATAAAAAACAATTCAATTTAATTGAGATTTGTTTTTTGTCATGATCTAAAACAAGATATTTTTTTATGTTAACAATAAGATTAGTTTTCAGTCACTTTTTTAATGCTGGAATCACTTATTATTCAAACACAATTTTTCATAATTAAAAATTTTTATGAATAAAAAACAAAAAATTACACTCATCGCCGGAGTAGCTGTAATTATAACTGCGCTCATCATCTGGCTTGCCGATGGGACTTATGTTTTTACTCAAACTAAAGTGCTGGTAGAAAAAACCGATCCGCTGTTTGGAACGACCTACAAGGAATGGAAAGATCAATTTATTTGGGGATTGGATCTTACCCTGGTTGTAGCCGCAATCAGCATTTTAATTTCAGGCATTTTGTTTTTCGTCTTCAAATCCAAAAGAAAGGTAACCAATGAGATCACTAATTAGAATATCATTTTTATTTTTATTATTCACTTCAGTAATTTTATCGCAGGGCTTTGATGTAAAAGCAAAGGGAGTTCAGACGTTTTCATTTAAAGACGACAAAGGAAGAAATCAGGCTACTTTCCACAGCATAACTCCGCTTGATGAGGTTGACGGTTTATCAACTCAAGTAAGCGGTAAGGTTTCGTTTAATATAAGCGATGTGAAAAATACTTTGCATGGAGAAATTTCTCTGCCTACAGAATCTTTAGGAACCGGAATCAGAATGCGAGACAAAGATCTTAAAGAACCTAAGTGGCTTGATGCTGAAAAATATCCCACCATTTCTTTCAAGATAAAAAAAATTTTGGATGTGCAGAAGCTTGAGCCGAATAAATTAAAAGTAAAAGTGCTCGGCGGTTTTAATCTTCACGGAGTAACAAACGATATTACTGCTGAAGTAACAATGACGTACCTTGATGAAAGCCAGGCAACTGAAGCGCGCGAGCCGGGCGATCTTCTTGGAGTTACAGGAAATTTTAGTATTACGCTTTCAAAATACAACGTTCAGAATATGGTTCTCGGGACGAGAGTTTCAGATAATATTGATATCGGTGTGAATATAGTCGGGACAAATAAATTTTAAATAGGAATAATTTCATTTAACTAAAGTCATGCCCGCAAAAGCGGGCACCCATTTTTATTAAGCTTAAATAGATTCCCACTTTCGTGGGAATGACAAAGTGAAATTATTAATTATTCAATTGTTGGAGTGTTTAATTTTTTCAAATCTGCGTGAAGTTCCTCTTCGGTAAGATGATGTTCAACTAACTTACCAGAAAAGTATGCATCATAAGCGCTCATATCAAAATATCCATGACCGCTAAGATTAAATAAAATTGTTTTCGCAGTTCCTTCTTCCTTTGCTTTCAATGCTTCCTTAACAACGCCTGCTATTGCGTGAGTTGATTCGGGCGCGGGAATAATTCCTTCTGTCCTTGCAAACTTTACTCCGGCATCAAAACATTCAAGCTGATGGAATGCTTGAGCTTCAATTAATTTATCTTTTAACAATTGACTTACAATTGCGCCGGCACCGTGATAGCGCAATCCTCCCGCATGAATTGGCTCCGGAATAAATGTATGACCTAAAGTGTACATAGGAATGAGCGGAGTTAATCCGACTGTATCTCCGAAATCATATCTGAATTGTCCTTTTGTAAGTTTGGGACAAGATGAAGGTTCAGCAGCAATGCAGTGAACGTTTTTTCCTTCGCGGAAATTTAATCCAAGAAATGGGAAAGATATTCCGCCAAAATTTGAACCGCCGCCAAAACATCCGACAACAATATCCGGGAAATCTCCAGCTAGTTCCATCTGCTTAATTGCTTCAAGTCCAATTACAGTTTGATGCATCAAAACATGATTTAACACGCTGCCCAAAGAATATTTTGTTCCGCCGTCTTTTGCAGCGCGTTCAACGGCTTCTGAAATTGCAATGCCAAGACTGCCTGGTGAATTCGGTTCTTCAGCAAGAATTTTTCTTCCGGACTCGGTTCTATCTGAAGGAGAGGAAAAAACATTTGCGCCCCAGGTTTTCATCATCGATTTTCTGTACGGCTTTTGATCATAGCTTACCTTTACCATATAAACTTCAAGATCGATTCCGAAATGGTTGCAGGCAAAGCTAAGCGCGCTTCCCCACTGACCGGCGCCGGTTTCAGTAGTTAATCTTTTTACGCCTTCCATTTTATTATAATAAGCCTGCGGCACTGCTGTGTTCGGCTTATGCGAACCGGCTGGACTTACTCCTTCATACTTGTAATAAATTTTTGCAGGTGTGTCGAGAAGCTTTTCAAAATCGTAAGCTCTAAACATCGGGCTTGGCCGCCACATTTTGTAAACATCTCTTACTTCTTCTGGAATATCTATCCATCTTTCTTTAGAAACTTCCTGCTTAATTAATTCCATCGGAAATAACGGCGCTAAATCTTCCGGGCCAACCGGCTGCTTGGTTCCGGGATGAAGCGGAGGCAATGTCGGATTCGGCATGTCCGCCTGTATATTATACCATTGTTCCGGAATTTCTTTTTCGGATAATAGAAATTTTTTTGTACTGCTCATGTTAATTGATTCTCCTAATATGTAAAAATTAATTTTATTGTTATCGAGTATGTTGGTAGCGGGAAATATTGGGAGATAAGGTATAGGGGGAGTATGGAGGTATAAGGGTATAGGGTATAAAGGTATAAGTTCATACACATAATTCCATTTGATAATTATTTCAACTTATTTTGTTTAGTTTTATTTATCACAAAATTAATATATCCATTCAAAGTTATTTTGGCTGCTTCTATTAGTTTTTCACCTTCCTCTTTTAATTTATTATCAATAGAACCAATATCAAAAGAACTTATCAGATGATCTTTCAGTTCGAATAATGAGCCTCTTGAAATCCTATAAAACTGGATACCTTCCTGATAATGATATCGTCCGTATCCTTCAGAAATATTCGCCGTAATGCTGATTGCTGCTTTTCTTATTTGAAATTCTAAATTATATTTTTCTTCTTGAGGTAAATGAGACAAAATTTTTTTGTAGAAAAATAATTTAACTTCTCGACATTTCAACCAAGCATTTAATGTTGTAAAGTCCCTTTTCTCATCATAAAATTCATGCGGCTCCTCTACATATAAAATATTTTCTTCCGGCTGTGTTTGGCTATATTCCCAGTTATTATCTGTCATTTATTCCTCAAATTTAATTGAAATACTTTGCATCTTTCCTTTATACCTATATACCCTTATACCTTTATTCCCTAAATCCTATACCCCTGAAATTCCGGGCAAATATATTTTAATTGCAGGAACATTCAAGGAACCGGATTGCGGCCATTCTTTTTTAAGCATTGAAAAGACCATCAAGTCGTTGAACCTGTAATTTAAAATTTGTCCTTCCCTTTCGATGCCTTCAAATTTGAAATTAAGGCGCTTGGGAATTGCCTGGCTTTTTACATTTCCAAGCGCGCACTTTATTACAATTCGATTAAAACCTAATGTTGTAAATGCATAATCAATACACGCACTGCATGCTCTTGTCATTATTCCTTTATTTTGAAATTTTTCACCAAGCCAATATCCTATTTCCACAGACATATTCACTTTATCGCCGCTGTGGAAATCAATTAAGCCGGCAAGATCATTTTTATACCAAATTTCAAAAACACTTCTGCCGTTAAACATATCATGCCCGGCAACTGATTGAATATAAAGTATGGTATCATTTAACTGAAGTGTTTCTTCTACCCACGACAACCATTCGCTCAAATAATCTCTGCAAGAATCAATAAGATCAAATAATATTTCGGCTGAATCTAACTCGAGATCTTTTAATGTTATTTCGTTATCAACTTTAATTTTCATCTCTGTATGATAAATTAAAACAGGAAATATTTTGGCTATTAAAGTACTAATTATAATTATAACATTTTTTTGCTAAATGGATTTTCTTCTTGATCATAATTTCTATTTTATTTAGTTTAGTTTCGAAATTTTAATGTTAAAAATATTGTAAAGGCGAATGAAAGTTAAAGGGTTAGGAAAGGGAATAATTCACATGGCTCATCGCAGATATTCCAATAGAATTTTAATAGATAATAAAAAGCGTTTTTAGTTTCTTAAAGTTTAAGATGCCGGATAATTTCTCCGGATGTTTAATTGATAATCAATCATCAAGATTTAAGAACGTAGAAGGTTAAGAGCTTAATTATAAGAAAAGGAAATATTCTTCCTTAATTATAAAACTTGATTCCATAGTTGATGAACAAAGTAACTCATGTGAAGAAATGAATTCCTTTCAAACTGAATTCATCTCTCAACGTCCGGCGCTTTGTTCAATATGTGTAGAAATTAAAAATAGACGTTTGAATTAAAGCTCCATACATAGGGAGGTTATTTCCAGACATACGGAATTAAGCAACAGACATAGCGATTAAAGAAACAGATGTCGGTAATAAAGGAACATACATGCAGAGCAAAGGAACGGACATCGAGAACAAAGAAACGAATGTGCAGACTAAAGGAACCAACATCCGGAGTAAAGAAACGAACACCCA
Source organism: Bacteroidota bacterium (assembly GCA_023475265.1). Lineage (GTDB taxonomy): Bacteria > Bacteroidota > Ignavibacteria > Ignavibacteriales > Ignavibacteriaceae > FEN-1297. The sequence goes on along the minus strand of JAMCWE010000185.1, from coordinate 44,948 downwards.
GAAATGGCTAAAACAAGCTGAAAACGCAGAAAATGACCTTAAATAGCACTTTATTAGGTTAGCCCCTTAATATAGACTGACAGCATAACAGAATATTGAAAAGGTTAGCTGCCTCTTAAAGGGATTTTATTAACTCTTACAACATGCAGAAAGGAGGAATAACAAAATGGCTTTTAAAGAACGCGTGGCTTCTAAGGCTGTAAAAAGAGCTAATGATAAGCTTATTGCGATGACTGAAATAGACACGAAGAAAGAGAAAGTCATCAACTACGGCGGTGATGGCAGTACATTGACATCAGCAGAAATGAAAGCGCAGATTAACCTTTGCACTTCATTGAATAGCCAATATAATCAACTGCTGAAACAAGCCGATGCATTAAGCAACCAGATAAACGCTGAAGAACGCAAGCTGAATTCGTTATGTACTAAAGTGCTTGCCGGTGCGGTTGCCGCTTTTGGCGAAGATGCGAACGAAATAGAACAGCTTGGCGGCACTCGTAAATCCGAGAGGAAAAAACCTGTTAGGAAACAACAGGCGGCTAAGTAAATGCTAAATTTCCTTTCTTTAAAGAGACGGAATAACTTGTCCCTTTTGCGGGACATTCCGTCTCTGCTTTAATGGGGAAAAATTATTGGTTAAATGGTTTGGTTTACTTAATTTGTTTATAGAAAAAATCATTATGGGGACTTATAATGAAAAAAATTAGGGTCTTGTTTCTTTCAATACAGCCTTCTGTTTTGCCTGCTTTGCTAAGCTTCTTTAGCGGAGATTCCTTTATCACTCCGGAATTTAATGATATAGATAGCTTTGATAAGAACCGGAAAAAATATGATGTAATTCTGCTTGACGATACCACATTGGTCAATAATTATGATAAATTATTTGAGAAAATATTTTCTGCCGAGACTAATAACAAAAAAATACTCTATACATCAAATACAGATCAAGATTTTTTAGGGCATTATGTATTTCTTTTTGACGGTATAATTAGCAATAAAGTAAATATGAAATTCCTTAAAGATGGGATAATCAAAACGGCGGAAGGAGAAAAATATTTATGCTCTTATATAAAACTTTGTCTTTCTGCAAATAGCAAAATTGAATGGAAATTAAATGCGCTGACTAGTACCGAAATTGAAATATTATGTCTTATTAAAAAGGGGTTAAAGAACAAAGAAATTGCAGAAAAGCTTTTTATTTGTACTAAGACAGTTGAAAACCATAAAGAAAATATAAAAAGTAAATTGAACTTGAAGCATGTAAGCGAGTTATTTAGGATTTTATAAAAATGGGGGATTCCCCTATGTTGTATTAAATATTTATTCCATAGCTTATTATAAGAGTAAAATATTTTATATCATATAGAGGGAACTACTATGAAAAATATAAAACTTTTTTCTATTTTCTTTGTGTCTTTTTGTTTAACAATAATTTTACAAAGCTGCAGCAATGAAAATCTTATTACAACGCCGACTGAAAACAAGGGAGATGTAAAGCCAATGGCAAAGACAGTTACACTGCCTATAGCCACTATAGACCATGCTAGGGATACAATTATAACTTTCCCTAAAAGTGGGAAAACACTTGCAGTAAGCAAAAGCTATACTATCAAACAATTGGCCCAGATAGACAATTATTTAGCCACACACAATGTTCCTATAATTAGTTCTCCAGTTAGACCATATGCATTAGCATGCAACGATCATTATACTTATGACTATGTTATGACAAATACCTATGAGCCATATACTGGAAAAAATATAGGCGTCTGGTGCGATTATATGTCACCAACCCAATTAAATAATTGGGGTTTTAATAAATTATTTATAAATAATATTACTACTTACCAAACTGATATTGCTAATGCAAATACTGCTGGATTTACTACCCAGAATATAGTTTTTGGTTTGAGCGGTAATTTCATAAATGATTATAATTTATTAAGTGGAAATAATCCTCCAAATGTAGAAGCTTATTATCTTGATGAAGTCGAAGAAAGAGGTTATTACAACGAAAGTCAAATTAGAACCTTAGGCAATTTGGTGGCAAGTAAATGTCCCGGAACGAATTTTTACTTATCAAGTTATAACCCATTCTTACGACCATATTATTACTTGTTAACTCAAAATGTTCCCAACACATATATCATGTGTGACGAATACAATGGAGACTGCTATGGGACGGTTTCAGAATATTGGACGGCATTCCAACAGAATTTATATCCTGGTCATAATAATGCTAATTGGATGTCGGTAGTAGCTAATGATATGAATTGCGACGCACATAGTAATTGTGACGGCAACTGTTCAGATAATTGGGCTGTACTACTTCAACAGGCAGACAATTTAGGCGAAAATACAGTGTGGTTGTTTGCTGCTGGTACGGGCGATTCAACCCGTGTTCAAAATTTTAGCTACATTGCGTGGGAGTATGGTTGGATGTTTAGATGGCAGGAAACACTTGCAACCGAATGGCAATGTGATAGTCCCAATCCTTGTACAAATTGTACTTGGCCAAACGGTAATTGGTATATAGTAAAAGCAAATATTTATGAGGGTGGATACTGGGTTCGATTTTAGTATTATTCATGTTTTATTGTTAGGAAAGGTTTATTATGAGGAAAATGTATAAATATTTTACTCTGTTATTAATTTATCTTGTAGTAACTATGTTATTATCATGTAATTATCCTGAAAACAACATGCCCTTGCCAAATGAAGGATTATATTCAATTAATATTGACGGAACCAATCAAACTGAATTATTCAGCGTAATAGGTTTCGATTTTTATTTTGTAGGTAATAAAATTATTTATAGTAATCTCTATTCAGCTAATTTAGATGGATCAGATTCACATGCTCTCGCCCCCGACTCTTTAATCTCGCTAAGTTTCTCAGTTTCACCCGATAGATCAAAAATTATTTTTTCAATAAATTACCGTGACATATATATTATGAATAGTGATGGGAGCGGTCTTTCTAGAATAAACATCCCCGATACATCTAATAAATATTATCCGAGCCTTTCGTATGATGATAATTATTTAACTTACGGTAACGCAGAAGGGGTATTTCAAATCGGAACTAATGGAAGTAATTTCAAAATGCTTAGAGGAAATAACACAAAAAAAGTTCGTTTCTTATTAACAGCATATTGTGCAAATACTAAAATATTGTATTCAGATTATAATGACTCAACGACCTTATTTCAATCTTTACACTTGATTGATACTCAAAATTTAAGTGATACTGTTTTGTTTTCGCTTGGTAATTCATTTGGAGGTTATTATGAAGTATCAAATTCAAACAAAATATTATATACAAATAATGACTATATTCATGAATACGATGTGAGTAGTAGAGTAGATAAAGTTATAACCCAAGGTGTAGATGCGCATTATTCCGTAGATTTTTCAAAAATTACTTACCGAGATATGAATAGTTCAATGATTTACTTAATGGATTTACCTACTAATAAAATAAGCCAGATCAAAACAAGTTTTTCCTTATATAATATCGCTAAACCCAGATTATCCCCTGATGGGACAAAGATAATATTCATAGGAATTATATATTCTAATTAAAGAAAAGGAAACGGGATACAAAAATAGGTGGTCGGGAATGCTCAAGATGTTAACAATACCTGGTTATATGCATATAATGCTGGTGACGAGGGTGTAATACAAGAATATTGTGCAACTGCCTGGCAATATTTTTGGTTACTTCGATTACAAGGGCAGCTAGTAACAGTGTGGCAAAATACTGATGGTACATGCGATCCTGTCAACGGGAAATGGACGCTAGTTGATTCATATTATATAGCATATCGCTGGACTTACTATTAAAAGAGAGTGTAAGAATGAAAAACATTTGTTTCATTTTTTGTGCGCTTGAACTATTTTTAAGTGGTTGCTCATCCATTTATACGGCGGAAAATTTCTCTTCTAAAGAAAAATTCTATGAAGATTTTAATAAATCTGCAAAGAATAAAGCTGTCAAGATTACCACGACCAATGACAGTTCATTTGCATCACCAGAAGTATCAAAGATTTCTAATGATACTTTGTTTTTTGTTTCACAAATTAAAGACGAAATGATAAGAATAAAACATGATGAAATAAAAGATATTCAATATTATGGTTCTGATATGTTAAACCTTTCGGCTGTGATATTATTAAAAAATGGTGAGAAGTTGAACGCTGAAAATGTTAATTTGATTTCAGATTCATCCATAAATGCCTCTTATAAAAAACACATTTATGGATTTTTGCCGCTAAGAAAAATAAAAGAAGTAAGTTTCAAGAATCATTGGCTTGGGGTGCCAGCTAGATTAGCCATAGGTACTATTTCTGGATTTGGGATCGGTTTCTTTGTTGTTAATGGTATAATAGGTCAACAAAACATAAATGGGCAAGATGAAGATTTATCTATAATTGGAGGTTTGTCTGCAATTGGTTTGGCAGTTGGAAGTGTTTGGGGTTGGATAGAAGGATATAATTATACCTATCAATTCAACCCATAAAGATATCCTGTGTTACGGATAAATTTCCGTAACACAGGTTTTATTTATAGAAATAATTTTCAGCTCCATTCATAACATTTTTGTTGGAAGAAAAATAAAGTTGTTTTAATTTACCGCCGGATTTAATTAAGGATACAGAGTAGCACACAATATATCCGCGTTAGAAATATTTTCGATATATCAAATCGATTACTGCGTTGAAGAGTCAAAAAATACTTCATAAATTTTCTAAGATTAAAAAGCTATTCTAATTTTCATTGCACAGGTAATCCTTAATAACAAAATTTTATAATTACAAAAGTGGAGAAAAGTTTTATGAGCTTTCGTTTTTACAGTTTGGTTTTTGCTTTAATAGGAATTTCTTTTCTGACAAATGCACAGCAGATTCAAAGCGTTCCTGCTAGAACCCAATTGCTGAATGCATTCGCTTTCGCTTCAAAAGCATACAACGTTCCCGAAGATTTACTTAAAGCAGTTGCTTACGCACAAACAAGATATAACAACATAATAGAAAATAATAATGACAGAGAACCTGGCGCGCAGCCGAAGGTTTACGGAATAATGGGATTAAGAAATGACGATTGGTTCGGTCATTCTTTAATTGAAGGCGCAAATCTAATTCATCAACCGGCAGATATTGTTGCAGTAAATGCTTCGCTGAATATTCAAGCGGCAGCGGCGCTGCTATCATCAATTGCAGAAAAATTGAAAATTGACAGATCTAATCTGAATAACTGGCGTCCGGTGCTTGAAGAGTTTTCCGGAATTCCGCAAAAAAATATTCGCCCGTTCTTTACTTTCGATGTTTTCAAAGTTCTTTCGGATGGAGCTAATCTCGAAGGGATTTCTATTTCTCCCAAAGCTGAAATCAATATGAATCAATTCAGCGAGGAAGTTAATCCAAAAAACAAAATGAAAAATGTTGAATCGGTAACCGATCAATCCGATTATCCTCCGGCAGTGTGGGATCCAAGTCCGAACTTTTACAACGACAACAATTTTAACCCGTTGTTTTTAGTTGTTCACGATACCGAAGGTGGCTTTGCAGCTTCTCTATCATGGCTTAAGAATCCTCAATCAAGCGCAAGTTCTCATTACATCATTAGAAGTTCCGATGGTTACATTGTTCAAATGGTACATGAAAAATATGCAGCATGGCATGTGTCATGCTGGAACCGCTACATGCTCGGCGTTGAGCATGAAGGTTATGTTTCAACTCCGAGCTATTTTACTGATGCAATGTATAATGCTTCCGCCGGATTGTTCAGACATTTTATTGAAACCTGGGGAGTGCCTTTAGACAGCAATCATGTAATCGGCCATTGGCAGTGGGAATTTCCATGGTGGCAAACTTATATTAAACAAAATTATCCTTATATTGATCCTACATGCAACAACCATACAGATCCGGGCAAATATTGGGACTGGAATAAATACTTTAACTTGATCAGATCATACGCAACTATACCAAAAGCTGTTTCTCATTTTCCAGCTAACAGCACAGACAGCGTTTGGTCAAACTCTCAAATTAAATACACATTCAGCATTGCAATGGATCAAGCTAAAACTCAAAATGCGATTACAATTAATCCTCCTGCTCAAGGAACTTTTACATGGGCGGATTACAGACATACTTTAGTTTTTACTCCGACTACTTTACTTAATCCTTCTATAAAATACACAATAACTGTTGCGCAAACTGCACAAAGTATTCTTGGAATGCCAATCGATAGTTCATATTCATTTACGTTTAATACAAAACCTTCTGTTCCGCTGAACGTTGTTACATCGTACCCAGCAAACAATCAATCCGGTATAAGCACAACGGTAAGAGTAATAGTTAGCTTCAATACGCCTGTTATAAAAACATCATTAGGCGGGAAAATATTTTTCCAGGATTCTACAGGAAATTCTGTTTCGATTAAAAATGCAGCTTACAACGAAATCAATGGGAGCGGCGTTTTATCATTTGTTCCAAGCAGCACTCTCGCAGAAAATTCAGTTTATAAAATTACAATTAAAGCCGGGATACAAAGTATTAATGGTTCTCAGCTAATTAATGATTTTGTTTCAACATTCACTACAGGCAAGAATTATTTCGTTCAAGGAACTGTTGCAGATAATTTTGAATCGATTGGAAGCTGGCAAAATCCATCATACAGCGGAAGCACCGTTGGAGTAGACACGGCACAATCTAAATTTGATATTGTTTACGGAACGCAAGTCGATGGCCAGCATTCCGGAAGAATAACTTATGTTTACACAAATAACACCGGCGGTGTTTGCAGGGTTTATGACGGCGCTAAGCCGGATGTCGGAACATCAGTGAATAATTTTGGCATGTGGGTATTCGGCGATGCAAGTAATAACTCCTTAGAATATTGGTTCTACAAAAATTCAAATCAGAATGTTGCAGTTAGAGTTGATACTTTAAACTGGACCGGCTGGAAATTTGTTGAAATGCCATTAACAAACGTTTTAAGCACAGGTGATATTTTATTTAACAGCGTTGTAATTGTTCAGAATCCAGCAGGCGCAGACAGCGGACAAGTTTATGTTGACGGAATGCAGTATAGAAATTCTTCTGCTGCCGGAATACAAAATCCGATTTCAGATATTACACCAAATCAATTTAAGCTTGAACAAAATTATCCGAATCCATTTAATCCAAGCACGGTAATACAATATCAAATTACAAAAGAAAGCTTTGTCACTTTAAAAGTTTATGATATGCTCGGAAGAGAAGTAACTGCTTTGGTTAATCAATATCTTCAGCCGGGAATTTATCGGGTTGATTTTAATACTGATAATATGAGCCGTCAATTAACAAGCGGTACTTATTTTTATACACTCAGGGCAGGGAACAATGAAGATACAAAGAAACTTATATTATTAAAGTAAAGTGGAGAATTTTTCTTTGTCATGCGGCGCTCTTTTGGGCGCCGTTTTTATTTTGCATTAAATGTGTTAATAATCTTTTGTCACTGCAATTTATATTTTCAGTAATTATATTACAAAGAGATTAAAGAAAAAATAATCATAAAGCTATGTTAGCATATTTAATAAAAATTAATAAATATAATACCTGGGCAAACGATCTTTTGATACATAATCTCCGTAGTCAGGAAATTACCGATGAATCGGTGCTGAAGTTCTTATCGCATATTGTACTTTCGGAAAGTATTTGGATGATGCGCCTTAAAGGTGAAGATTATTCAAACAAAAATTTCTGGAAGGTATTAAGCATAACCGAATGCAACAGGTTGTCGCAGGAGAATTCCAAGAAGTATTCCGATTATTTAAAAGAGAAATCGGATAACGATCTGGAGCGGCTTATTACTTACAAAAACAGCAAAGGGATTGAATACTCAAATTCTATCGAAGATATTTTAACTCATATCTATGGCCATTCAGGATACCATCGCGGCCAGATTGCAAAAGAAGTGCGGAAACTCGACAAGGAACCGGCATACACCGATTACATCGAGTTTATAAGAACTACGTTTCAGAAATAATGTTTATACCTGGAAAGAGAATTGTCTGCGGATAATGTTACCAGCCCCGGACTGGATAAGTTTATTTCTTATGATATTGAAATTGACGAAAAGCTTTCGGCATTTATATTAAAAAATAAATCAGCTTCGAAGAGATTTTGGCTATACAACCTTCCCATCTTTCACAACAAGAAAACGAAAACATTTATTTGGATCAATAACCCCCAGTACAGATTTGATCTTGTACCTATTGAAGCTTACAATAAATTATTCCTGGAAAACATTCCAATACTAATAAGCAGCTGCAGTGAAAAGCTTGTTCCGTTTTTCACCAAAAATAAATTTGAATCTATTAAAGTCGGCAAAGAAGCTATTCTAAATCTGAAAGAAAATCCTTTTAAAAAAAGCTCTTTAAAAGAATTAATAAAAGCCGGCAGTAAAAAAGGAAGTATTGAAGAAATTCCATATTCACTTGAGAACAGTTTACGGCTTGAAAAGTTTAAATCGGAATGCGTTCACGGGCATGAGCCGCAATTAAAATATTTTTTTAACGATAAATTTCTGCCTTCATCGAGATTGTTCATCTTTAAGGACAATAAAAATAATTGGGAAGGCGGAATTCTAATTTCAATTAAAGATAATGAAAAAATTTTTACAGATTTAATACTCAGGAAAGAAAATTCTCCCCGCGGAACAATGGAAGCTCTGATTCATTTTATATTCATTAAGCTTCAAATGGAAGGTTATAAATCATGGAGCCTAGGCGAAGTTCCTTATGTTGTTTACGGCAGTAAATTATTTTCAAAGGAATTTTTAATAAATTTTATTGGGAGAAAATTTAGATTTGCATACAACTATATCGGCTTGTATAATTTCAAAAATAAATTTTCACCTGAATGGGAGAATATTTATCTATGCTGCAAACCAGGATTAAGCTTCCAAACTATCTTGAAAATTTCATGGAGAAGCAATTGGATAAAATTGATCTTTAAGAAATCACTACCAAAATTATTTTAGATCATCTCAGATAAAAGTTCCCGCCGCGGATTTGCAATTACAACTTTATTAACTAACAAACCTTTATCACCGACAACCTTTGCACCGGCATCTACAGCGCTTGAAACGGCTGCAACCTCTCCGGTTACTGTAAAGAAAGCTTTTCCTCCGAGAGCCATCGCCAAACGTACTTCAATTAATTTTACATTTGCTGATTTAACTGCAGCATCGGCTCCTTCAATCAAAGATGCGACAGAATAAGATTCAACTATTCCGAGAGCTTCAAGCATTTCAACATTGTTGTGCCCGGAAATTGCCGGGAAAATAGATTTGTGCACATTAGGAATTACAAAATAATCGATCACTCCAAATCCGATTGTATCAACTGCGTTGTTGACAGCCGAATTTACAGCGGCAACTTCACCGCCAATTAGTGTCATATATTTACCCGAACAAATTGTACGCGATAAAATTAATTCTACCTCAGAAGTTTTGAGCATAATGTCGGCGGCTTGCATCCCGGAAGCGATGCTTCCCATTTCAATTAAACCGATTGAATTCATTTCGATCATTTTAAATTCCTATTTATTAATTCTTATATAATCTTTTGTAACTTGTGAAACCATCCCGCTGATTGAAGAATGAACATTTGCACCAAGTTTCCCTGTTGGAACTTCTCCGATCAAATCATTCTTCTTTACCTTTTCTCCGATTTTTACCAATGGAATTGCCGGTTCGCCAATGTGCTGCTTCAATAAAATTTTTACGCTCGATGTTTCCGGTATATTTTTATTGAACGGTGTGTGAACATCATAATCTTGAAGCCTTAATCTGTTGATTAATTGTTTCAGCGGAACTCTTCTTCCCTCCTTTATCGTGTGAACTTTCACCGGCTTTGTTTGAACGAATTTAACTCCTTCTGCCTTCATTTCTTTTTTTGCTTTATCGCAGGCTTCTTTCGGATAGAGATCTTCGGGACATGCATAAAGTGTACACAAACCGCAGCTGCAGCAAAGCTCCGCCATTTGATTCCAAACGTTGGCGCCGGTTTTGGTAAAGCCCAACGACCTCATTACTTTGTGCGGTTGAACTTCGTAACCAAGCAAATAACGCGGACAAAATTCAGTGCAATAGCTGCATTGATCGCAAGCTGATTTCCCGATGCGATGCCAATTTTGTTCGGGTTGGTTTTTTCTTTTGATCAAGTAATGTTCTTTAGGAAGAATAATCAATCCGGTTGTTGTTTTAGTAACAACTTCATCAAGATCAAAAGTTAAATTGCCCATCATTACACCGCCGACAAAAATTCCGAAGTCTTTCACATTCGTTCCTCCGGCATGAGCAATTAGTTCGCGGAACGAAATTCCAATTGGTGCAAAAAAAGATGATGGTTTTTTTACTGCACCTGTAATACAAACAAATTTTTCTGTTACTGGAATTCCCTCTTCGGAATTTGCAACGTTAAAAAAAGTTTCAACATTGTTTACGACACAGCCAACATCAAGAGGAATTCCGGCAGGAGGAATTAATCTTTTCGTTGCCGAATAAACAAGCTCATATTCATCTCCGGAAGGATAAAAATCGCCAAGTTCAGTAATTTCAATTTTCCCGTTTGAAAAATGTTTTTTTATTTCTTCAATTGCTTTTGCATTTTTTGATTTGATTCCGAAGTAACCTTTTCGTGCTGAAGTAGATTCAATCACTAGTTCCATTCCTCTTACAACTTTTTCCGGAGAGTTTATCATCAATTCGTAATCTTTATGAATGAGCGGCTCGCACTCAGCGCCGTTTGCCAAAACAATTTCCGTTTTTGATGAGGCTTTAACATGTGTTGGAAAACCCGCTCCGCCTGCGCCGACTACTCCCGCTTCAAATATTTTTTCTGATAGAGACATTTATCAATAATAATTTTTAATCTAAAGTTAATGAAAACATTTATGAATATTTTATCTCAAGCATTTTTTAATATTATATTTTTCAATGCTTCAATCCACATCGGATGATCATTCAAACTTTCAACCAATTGAATTTTATCTCCGCCGTGTTCTTTAAATAATTTTTGATAATCAATTCCAATTTCAACATTTGTTTCCAAACAATCTGCGACAAATGCCGGACTAAATACCAGCAGCTTCTTTGCGCCTTCTTTAGCCTTTTGAATTATTATTTTATCGGTAAATGGTTCAAGCCAGTCTTTATTTAACCGCGATTGAAAACACACGGTATAATTTTCTTTTGAAAGATTTAACTTTGCAGCAAGAAGCCTTGTGGTTGCATAGCAGGCTGCTTTATAACAAAACTTGTTATTTTCATTAATTTCGCTTTCACAGTTATGATCGGAACACTTTTTACCGTCAACATAAACTTTATCAACCTGCCTAACCGGCAAACCGTGGTAGCTGAACAAAACATGATCATAATCCTTTAAATTATATCTCTTCGCTCTTTCGGCAAATGAATTTATAAAATTTTCGTCTTCATAAAATTGTCCGACAAATTTAATCTCCGGAATCACCCACCACTTATTAATTATCTTCATTGCTTTTCCAAATACTGAACCGGTTGTTGCTGAGGCATACTGCGGAAACATCGGAACGACAATTAATTTTTGATGCTGCTTCATTCTCATTTTTTCAAGAACATCATCCATGCTTGGATTTTGATATCTCATTGCAAGTTCAACCTCAAAATTATTTCCAAGCGCTGTTTGCAATTTTTCTTTTACGCTTTCACCATAAATTAAAAGCGGAGAACCTTTATCTGTCCAAAGCTGCTGATAAATTTTCGAAGACTTTGTCGCACGGAACGGGACTATAATTATATTCACTAAAAATTTTCTAAGCAGCCATGGCAAGTCTATCACTCGCGGATCGTTAAGAAATTCAAATAAATATTTTCTAACATTGGAAACGGATGGGCTGTCAGGGGTTCCTAAATTAACAAGCAATACGCCGGTTTTTGAATTCATAAATTTTCAGATAATTAAATGACAAAAACTTTTGCAATATCGACAAGCAGTGAAGGCTGATTAATTAAAGCCGTTGTAAAAAGTCTGCCGAGAGTTCTTTTATCTTTCGGAATCTTGTTGAATGAATGTGAAATCTTGTTAAACTTTTCATCACTAAAATTATAGATTCCGTTTTTTATTCTCTCGAAAGTTTCATGACGCTTTCCAAGTCTTTCGTGCCACGCTTTATCATAAGTTAAAATATGATCAAGCTTATTCATCTTAACAGCTTCACCAGCTATTCTTCCTGCAATGCTTCCGCCAATCATACCGGAAGCAATTCCGCCGCCACTGAGAGGATTAACTTGTCGTGCTGCATCGCCGACAAGCATTATACCCGGCGACGAAATTTTTTTCAATGTAACTGTACTTGGAACACCGCCTGCAATTGAAGTGAGCACAGGTGCGGCTGGATAATTATTGTCCATGAAGTTATTAAGGTAAGATAGCGCGGATCTCTTTTTCCCAACCATTCCGCTCACGCCTAATCCAATGTTGGCAATATTTTTTCCTTTTGGAAAAACCCAAAAATAACCTCCAGGTGCATATTGCTGACCAAAATAAAAATACAATGTATCGGAATCAATTTTAATGTTTGAGGCTGTTACCTGAGCGCAGCATTCCATGTCTTTAAAATGAATATGAGTTTTTAATCCTGCCCATCTTCCAATTCTGGATTCAACTCCATCGGCTCCAATTACAATTTTTGCCTTTAGTTCTTTTTGCTCACCACGATACTCATATTTTACACCGCATACTTTATCGTTTTCAATTAACAAACCATTAACATAAGCTCGAGTTAAAATTTCAGCACCTGCATTAGCAGCAGTTTTTGCAAGCTCATAATCAAATATTCTTCTTTCAAGAACATAGCCGGCATCGTTAAATTCAACAACTGCTTCGGAACCATCAGGAGAGTTTAAAGAAAATTTGTTTATGTGTGCAGTGATCCATTTTTCATCTGAAGAAATAAATTCTTCAACGCCTGCTTTACTTATCGCTTCACCGCAACGAACGGGATATCCAACATCTCTGTCTTTTTCAAGCATTAGAACTGAGACACCTTTTTCAGCGGCAAAGCGCGCTGCCATCGAACCTGCAGGTCCGGCGCCAACAACAATTATATCGTATTCAATTTTCATTTGCTAGTAATTTTAATCTTTTAAATTCTACAATCAAGCACAAGAAGTTAGTACGCAATAGGTAATCAATTTTTATCTGATTTTCTCAAATACTTCTCAGGAAATTCTATCATGTGATTTAATAATTTACCAATCTCTTGAGATTGATTGCACATTTGAGAATAAATATCATGAGTTATATAATCACAAGCCAATGAAAAATCCAACCATACTTGCGTTTCACTGTTTTCCATATCAGCATCGGAAATCTTAGAAATAAAGTGAGCTTCATAAAGTCTTTTCCTATAACCTTCGGCAACGTTGCTACAAACCGATCGGGATGATCTCCGAATTTGTCCGGTCAAAGAATATTTTTCTTCCTTGGGAAAGTTCTTTGTTATGTTAAATGCTTGCATAGCTAATGTAAATGCTTTTTTATAAACCGTTAATTCTTTAAAATCTGAATTCATGATTTTAATTCCCTTCTAAGATTTGGTTTATTATTACCATCTGTTCAGTTTGTTCATTGCCTATTGATAATTGCATACTTTTACAATTTGAAGCTTGACCTTAGGAGAAAGAACTTAAAGTGAAACGCCTTCTTTATTAAATCGAATTACTTCTATCGGACAGCTCCAAACACACTTTGCGCAATTAGTGCATCGTTTATCAATTATAAAAATTTCCGCTTCCTTTAATTCAATTGCATCTTCAGGACACACTCCAACGCAGCATCCGCAGAAGTCACATTTATCCGGAAGAATTTCGATCATTAATTTACCGTTTTTTGCCTGGCGAAACATTTAAACTTTTCTTTTAATTTTAGCATAAAGATAATTAATGAAGAGCTTAATAAAAAGACAGCCAACAAGCTTTTACATTCCAAATATTTATGCGTTAAGAGAAGCAATAATAGATTTCTTCATTATCTTCAATTCATATTCCAAAATATCGCGATACTTTAAATTATATTTTTTTCTTGAAAGCGTAGGAAAATAAATATTTAGATAATCGAATAGCCCATGTTTTATTCCGCCGTTTTTTAAATCTGCTGCCATATCAGATAATGCTTTAGAAAAATATTTAAACTCTACAACCGACAGCTTCTTATTCTTTAAATAAAAATTTTCTAATTTTTCTTGTGCTTTGTTTAGCCCGATATTTACAAATTCTTCTATTTCAATTTGATCATAAAAAAATTCTTCATGATACATTTTTTGATATTCGGATAATGTAATATGCTTTAATTGTTTCATAAATGAAAAGATTGGTATTGCAGGAAAATATCCCAATTCATTTTCGATATGATTAGAAAGATTATTAAAAACATTTTTCTTATTCATAAATAAATGAGAAGGCAAATTTTCGAATTCCTCCTGATCGATTACTCTTCCGTAAATTTTTTTACAATTATTTCTTACGGCATAAATAATTCCCAAATAATTTATTTTCTTACACCCTTCTTTTTTAATAATGTAATTTACCGAATCCAATATTTTACCAAATACCGGATCAGATTCTCTTAACAAAACAGTTACATGCTGTTCAATTCGTGATGCAACAATCTTATTTAGAAAAAAGAATGCTTCTTCTTCGGTTTGAATCGGCGGGCTCCAATTGTTGTATGCATTTATAAGCACATAAAATTGATCCGAATCATTTTTTATAAATAGAGGCGCAATAGAATCGATCGCGATATCTTCTAATTGAAGATCGTTGTGCAAAATTAATTTCTGATAACGTATATAGGCTTGTTTCAAATAATTCAAAGCAATCTTATATGCGCTTTCAACAACATATTTAACATCCGCTGCTTGAACATTTTGAACTTTCACCTTAGACAATTTATATAAACGATTATTCATGTTCCCTCAAGATTAAATCGATTAATTATAATTATTTTTTTGATGATCCTTTTAAAATCTTCTTCAAAGTTTGTCACTCTAACATTTTGTAAAGATTTAAAATGAAGTAATATAGAAAAGAAAGTAATACAGCGAATCAGTATAAGTACGTAGTGGAAGAAAATTTTTTTTATTGAATTCTTTCAAAATTGCAAATAAATCAACTTCTTAAATTTTGAAGGATAAAAAATTTTATCAAATTAAAATTTTGGGTTGAAATGGAAAAACATTTGGTGGAATAAGATCTGCGGAGAAAAAATTATATTATAAGATAGAATTAGCTCTCTAAGTTTGTTTCTTGTTTAACTTTCATTTTTTCTTTTTCAAGATTTGAGATAAGCTTCATTAATTCAAACCTCTCATTTTCATCTTCAGTCGATTCAATTAATTTTAAATTAATTTTTATAATATAATTGATTTTTTCGACGAGATATCTTTTAACGGTATCAACTGAAATCTTCTGTAAAATTTTCTCATGAGGCAATCCGGGATAAATATCTTCCCAGTTCCTGCTAATAGAATATTTATCGAAAATTAAATCGCGAATAAATAATTGAAGTTCTTCATTATTAATTTTTTCAATCAATGAGCCGGCAATTATTTCTTCGTTGTTGTTGCAGGCGTTATAAACAAGCTCTGCTATTTTCGTATGAGCTTCCGCTGAAAAATCTTCAATCGGTATGCGGGAAGATATATATTCAACAACTTCTTTATTGCCTTCGAAAAGAAGCTTAATGATTTCTTTTTCTAGTCTTAATATTCGTGGAGAAATTTTTTTATCATTTTGTAATTTAGTCTCAACATTCTTCTTAATTAATTCTTTGTTTTTAATTCTTTCTTCATTAGTAATTTGTTTTCCGGCAGATTGGATGGCTTTATCAAGTTCATTTTCTAAAAGCTTTTCCCTAAGGTTAAATTTCTTTGCAATAGTTTTTATCAGCAAGCTTCTTTTTAATTCGTCATTAATTATTGAAACCGGTTTTACAAGCTCTCTAATCGCTTCGGCTGTTTTCGACGGATCGTCAAACATTCCCTTAGATTCAAAATATGCTGATTGGTATTCCAAAAAATTCTGAGCCTTTTTAATTACCTCTTCAAATTTTTCACGCCCGTAATTATTCACAAATGAATCCGGATCTTCGCCTGCAGGCAAAGAAGCAATTTTTATTTCCATATCTTTTTTCAGAAGAAGTTCAATGCTTCTCATCGAAGCTTTGATGCCCGCTGTATCGGCGTCAAATAGAAGCACCACATTTTTTGTGTAACGGGAAAGAAGCTGCACTTGTTCTTCCGTTAGTGCCGTGCCGGAAACAGCAACAACATTTTTAATTCCGCTTTGGTGGAGCGATATTAAATCCATATATCCTTCGACGAGAATAGCTTTATCTAATTTTCTTATTTCATCTTTTGCATGCGAAAGTCCATAAAGAATTCTTCCTTTTATATATATCAATGATTCTGGGGAGTTGAGATATTTTGCTGCGTTTTCCTTGTTCTCAATTATTCTTCCGGCAAAAGCAACAACTCTTCCGTTTGGAGAAAAAATTGGGAATATAATTCTACCTGGAAATTTATCGTAAAGTCTCCCATCAGTACTTTGCCCAATTAATCCTAATGCAATCGCGCGTTCCAGATCAATTTTTCTTTCTTGCGCGTAATTTACAAAATGATCCCAGCCGGGAAATGCGTAACCTAATCCAAATGAACGTAATGTTTGAGGTTTAATCTTTCTTTTTTGAAAATATTCTCTGGCAATTTCTGTTTCAGGGTGATTTAAAAGATTGTTTGAAAAATATCGAGCCGCTTCGGTATTGATATCATAAAGAATTTCTTGTTCACTTTGCCTGCCAGAAGATTCCTCATCAAGTTCAATATTTATTCCATACTTTTGAGCGAGTTCTTGTACTGATTCAATAAAAGAAATTTTTTCATATTCCATTAAGAATTTGTAAACGTTGCCTCCCTTATGACAACCAAAGCAATTGAACATTTGCTTTTCTTCACTCACAGTAAACGAAGGAGTTTTTTCAGAATGAAACGGACAAAGACCTATATAATTTTTCCCCCTTTTCCTTAATTGTACATATTCGGAAATTACGTCAACAATATTTGCGGTAATGCGGATTTCTTCAATCTTGTTTTCAGATATTCTCATGCGGACTCAGATATTCCATTTTAAAAGATGACTCGTAGAAATTTCGAGGTATAATATTTCACAATTCTAATTTAATAAAATTCGGCAATAAGATTCTTACTAAAATTAATAGACAATTCTTTTAAAAAAATTTTATCAATTGATTATTCGAATTTTAGATTGATTATAGAAAGAAAATCATAGCTCAATCTTTTTATTAGACTTCGTCCTTTAAAATTCCGTAAATTACTATGAATAAGAATTAGCAATACGAATTGTTCCAGGCGTAATATTTGACCGGTTAGAATTAAATTAGAAATTTTTATTAACATTTCGAAGCGAGTATGATATGAGAAAATTCTTACGGATAGCCATCTGGTTTTTTCTATTTATTTTTTTTGTGGCCTCTATTTTTAAAACACAATTTTATAACCTGTTTGATAAAAATAAAATTAAAAGCGAATATAAAAATGAGTTGATAGAATTAGCTAAGGAAGCGCTCAGAACTAATGATGTTCCTATTTCCGCAATAGTCGTTTATAAAGAACAAATAATTGGTAGAGGTTATAACACTGTGTTTAGAAATTATGATGCTGGCGGACATGCAGAAATAAATGCAATTTCGGATGCGATCAAAAACGAGGGATTTACAAACTTTATGAATCTCAACCGCGATTCACTTTTACTTATTTCAACTCTTGAACCTTGCCCAATGTGTAAAGGCGCAATCGAACTTTATAGAATAAAACATGTAGAATTTCTAAAAGAAAAACCAATTTTAAGCTGGTTAAATTCATCATTAGGAGATTTCCTATATGAATTTCAGAAACAACAATTGAAACCATCATCGATTCAGGATTCATTGTTCAAAATGCGCCCGGGCTTTATAAATCAATTGTCAAACTGATTAGGTTTTCTTTCGTTTTAAACAATGATTATATTTCAAATAATAATTTTTGAACAATTAATTTGGAGTGATAATAAATAGCATTTTAATATTCTATTTTTCTTTGCAATATAGAAATCAAAATTTTACTAGAACTGATTCAATTCGATTATTTAATGCGGATATATACTTTCAATACTCACAAATTATATTCTTAATATGAATACCAGACATCAATGATTTCTATGAATGTTTAAAAGTTTATTAATAAAGAATACACAATATCTAAAACGTTGATAATTAAATAAAAAGAAAAATGATTGACTCAATCCAAAAAATTAAAAAATACTGTAATAGTTTAACAGAATATTCACGCTTAAAAACTAGGGAAGTAAATATTGGTAATATTCCATTGGGAGCTGATAATCCAATCAGAATTCAATCAATGACGACAACAGACACGATGGATACAAAAGCCACAGTTGAACAAACTATTAGAATGGTTGAATCCGGTTGTGACTATGTAAGAATAACAGCTCCTAGTAAACTTGAAGCACAAAATCTTGAAGCTATAAAAAAAGAATTAAGAAACCGTGGATTTGATGTTCCTTTAATTGCCGATATTCATTTCACTCCAAACGCCGCTGAGCTTGCTGCTAGAATTGTAGAGAAAGTTAGAGTGAATCCCGGAAATTATATCGATAGGAAAAAATTTCTAACGATTGAATACACGGATAACGAATATAACGCTGAGCTTGATAGAATAAAAGAAAGATTTTCTCCGCTGGTAAAAATTTGTAAGGAGTACGGAACAGCAATGCGGATTGGAACAAATCATGGTTCTTTATCAGATAGAATTATGAGCCGGTACGGAGATACTCCGCTTGGTATGGTAGAATCTGCTTTGGAGTTTGTTCGAATATGCGAGGAGCTAGATTATTATAGCATAGTGCTTTCGATGAAGGCAAGTAATCCGCAAGTCATGGTTCAAGCTTACAGATTGCTTATAAATAAAATGGCAGAAGAAGGAATGAGCTATCCCCTTCATCTTGGAGTGACGGAAGCTGGAGGCGGCGAAGATGGCAGGATTAAATCTGCGCTAGGAATAGGCGCTTTACTTGAAGATGGTATTGGAGATACCGTTCGAGTTTCACTTACGGAAGATCCTGAATTCGAAGCACCGGTTGCCATTCGTTTAGTAAATAGATATAAAAATAGATCAGAACATCAGCAAATTAAATCAATTGAAAAAATTCCTTACGATCCTTTTAATTACACAAGAAGAAATTCTTTTGAAGTTTATAATATTGGCGGGTATAACGTTCCAAGAGTTGTTGCAGATTTTAATTCAATTGGTATTAGTAGTTACGATGATTTGCTTTCAATTGGTTACTCATACAATTCATCTTCCGACAAATGGAATGTTAGCGATGGATCGCCGGATTTTATTTATCTCGGGAAAAATAAATCTTCTATCGTTCTTCCAATATCATTAAAAGCAATTTATGATTATGAGTCTTGGCTTAGGTTAGATAACCAATTTCAAAGTCATCCTTTGTTTTCTACAAATGAGTTTTTTAAATCTATTAAAAAATCAGAATCATTAAACCTTATTGAAGGAAATATTAATTCTTTTACAAGTGATTTATTAAATGAAATAAGGAATGATAAAACAGTTGTAATTGTTTTGACCACAGATAATTTACATGGTATGGCAGAACAGAGAAGATTTTTTATCGATCTGCTTGAAAAAGATATTTATAATCCGGTTATCATAAAACGAAATTATAAGAATATTGATTTAGAAAATCTGAGATTATATTCTTCAACAGACTTAGGTGCTTTATTAATCGAAGGTTTTGGTGATGGCGTTTGGATAAATGTAGATGAAATAAAAAATGAAGACGGTGAAACTACTGCGCTTAATGAAAATAATTTAATACATAATTTTGTTAAGGATACAGAAACAAAAGAAAAAATTGTTAACAGAATATTATTCGGAATTTTACAAGCTGCGCGAGTAAGAATTTCAAAAACAGAATATATTGCATGCCCCTCATGTGGAAGAACATTATTTGATTTACAATCCACTACAGAAAAAATTAGAAAAAGAACAGAGCACTTAAAAGGAGTAAAAATAGCTATCATGGGATGTATTGTTAATGGCCCCGGCGAAATGGCTGATGCTGACTATGGTTATGTTGGATCGGGAATTGGGAAGATAACTCTTTACCGCGGAAAAGAAATAGTTCGCAGAAATATTTCTTCTGATGAAGCTGTCGATTCATTAATTGAATTAATAAAAGAAGATAACAATTGGGTTGAATTAAAATAGATTAGTTTATGGTATTTTATATCACAGTAATGACTAATTACTTTATATAATATACGTTTGAAATATTGGAAGTTATTATCCGATGGCGTATATTTGATAGCTTAAATATGGAAATGAAAATAGAAAAATTTATTTTTTTTAATATTGTATATAAATCCGCTGCCGTGCAGCAAGAATTATAAAATTAGAAAGATGCACTTCAAACACAGAAGTGCATTTTTTTTTAATATGACGTGTAACGATATAATAAAATACTTTGAGGAATGGGCACCCAAAGAAATTGCCTGGCAAAAAGATAACGTTGGTTTACAAGTTGGTTCAATAAATCAGAAGTTAAAAAATATTCTACTTTGTTTAGAATTAACAAACCGGGTTATTGATGATGCAATCAAAAAGAATTGTAATTTAATAATTTCTCATCACCCTTTACTTTTTCATCCCCTCAAAAAAATTGACCTCCAGAAAGACAAAAATTCAAAACTTATAGAAAAACTAATTAAAAATGATATTACACTTTATTCCGCGCATACAAATTTAGATTTTACTAAGGACGGCGTAAGCTTTGAACTGGCTAAAAAATTAAAACTGCGTAAAATTGATTTCCTGGTTCACCAAAATTCAAATCAATTTAAATTAGCTGTATTTGTTCCGATGAATTATGTCGACAAAGTTGCTGACGCAATATTTAAAAATGGCGGCGGTCAAATTGGTGAATACAGTAACTGCAGTTTTAGAACTAAAGGCGAAGGAACTTTTAAAGGATCAAGAAAAACGAATCCATTTTTAGGAACCAAAGGTAATGTAGAAAAAACTGATGAAATAAAACTAGAGGTTTTGGTGGATGCCTGGAAATTGAAAAAAATTCTTTCTGCCATCATTGAGGTTCATCCATATGAAGAAGTAGCGTATGATATCTATCCGCTTGAAAATCCGAATACTAATTTTGGCGCCGGAGCCATTGGAGAATTAGATCAGTCGATTTCTCAAACACAATTTTTGGAATACGTTTCAGATCATCTGAAAATAAAAAATTTTCGATATTCGAAGGGGAAAAATAAAATTAAAAAAGTTGCACTTTGCGGAGGAGCCGGGGGAGAAATGTTAAAAGATGCTATCTATTACGGTGTTGATGCATTTATTACTGCCGATTTAAAATATCACACTTTCCATGATGCAGACGGGGAAATTCTTCTCATCGACGCAGGCCATTATGAAACTGAAATTCATTCTCTTGATGAAGTTAAAAGAAAATTAAATCATTTTATCACCGAGAAAAATTTTGACACAAAGATTTTTAAATATGATGGATCAACAAATCCAATTTTTTTTTATAATAAATAAGGAGCGAAAATAAATTGTTTGACCGACTAAAAATATTGTACGAATTGCAAAATTTGGATGATCAACTTGATGTACTTGAAGAGTTGCGCGGCGATCTTCCCAATGCTGTTGGAGATCTTAAGGAAAAAATAACAGCTATAAAAACTGACATCGCCAATAAAGAAAAAGAAAAGAAGGAATCTCTTGAAAAAAGAAAGGATAACGAAGAAGAGATTGACAAGCTTAAAGAAAATCAGAAAAAATTTAAAGCACAGCTTTATCAAGTTAGAAACAACAAAGAGTATGATGCACTAACTAAAGAAATTGATCATACTGAAGAGCAATTTACTAAATTAGAATCCGAAAATGATTCTCTTGCCGATCTTAGCAAAAAATTATCCGATGAAATTGAAGAGATCACGCCTCAGATGGATGAGTTAAAAGAAGAGTTAAAAGTAAAAGAAGCTGATCTAAAAGAAATCATTAAGGCAAATGAAAAAGAAGAAGTTAAGCTAAGAGCAAAGAGAAAAGAAATTGAAGCTTTAACAAAAAAAGCTGATTATTCTGCTTACATGCGGATTAGAAAAGCTAAAAAAGGTAAAGCGGTTGCAACTATTCGTCGTTCTGCTTGCTCTGGCTGCCATAATATTGTACCACCGCAAAGACAATTGGAAATCAGACGGAATAATAAGCTTTTCTTTTGTGAATATTGCGGAAGAATTTTAGTTTCTACTGAAGTTGCAGAAACTATAGATGAGTAAAATTTAACTGTAAAGCTCATAGCTCAATATTTTAGAATAGATTTTGGATTCTTGTACTGGCATACCTTGCCATAAAGCAGGGCTTAAGCCGGTACGAGATGAAGAAGAAAGACAGAAAGTTCAGGACATTCCAGCCTCTAAATTCCAAAGTTTACTTACCTTTTAATTTAAAATAATTTGGAACTTATTTCCTACTGATTTACGAAATGTAATTTATTATATTAGTTACAATAAAATAATTTAACTTGTTTAATCCACTTATATTTAATAAAGTTAAAGAAGTAATTGTAATAGTTGTAGTTAAATACAAACATTTTTTTTGAATAAAAAATAGTTCAGGCTGGGCAATTGCTCACCCAAGAAGATTGGGAGAGAGGAAAGTCCGAACTTCATAGAACAAGGTGCCGGATAACGTCCGGGGTCCCGATTTTATCGGGATACGGAAAGTGCCACAGAAAATATACCGTCCCGGTTTTATCGGGATAAGGGTGAAATGGCAGGGTAAGAGCCTACCGCGGAAATGGTAACATTTCCGGCAGGGCAAACCCCACCTGAAGCAAGGTCAAATAAAGAAGCCTTTCCCTTAATTGGGATCGAGGTTGTTCGCTTTGAATGTTCCGATTATCGGGACAGGGCTTCCGGGTAGACTGCATAAATCACGAAGTAATTCGTGATCAAGATAAATAATTGCCGCCCCGATTAAATCGGGGAACAGAATTCGGCTTATAAGCCTGAACTATTGTTTGTTCTTTCGATTATCTTCTGGATAATTTATATGCTGAAAAAACGTTGGAAAATAAAAGAAGCTGATGATGACTACGCAATAAAATCATTATCAGATTCTATTAATATTTCTGAAGTTCTATCCAAACTCCTAGTTCTTCGAAATATTAAAAACTTTCACCAAGCAAAACATTTTTTCCGACCTTCCTTAGATTCCATGAACGATCCGTTTCAAATGGATGGTATGGAAGCCGCAACATATCGAGTAATTAAAGCCTTAACTGAAAATCAACTTATCTGCATTTATGGTGATTATGATGTAGATGGAACTTGTTCTACAGCATTGCTGTATATGTTTCTTAAAGAGCTTGGCGCTGATGTTGAATTCTATATACCACAACGTTTGACTGAAGGCTACGGAATTTCTAAAAGCGGAATTGATAATATTAAATGCAGAGGTACTTCTCTGCTTATTTCTGTTGATTGCGGAATAACGGCAATTGAAGAAACAAAATACATTAATGAACTTGGAATTGATTTAATAATCTGCGATCATCACCAGCCTAAAGAAGAAATTCCTAATGCTTATGCAGTTTTAGATCCTTTAAAACCAAACTGCAATTATCCTTTCAAATATTTATCTGGCGCCGGAGTAGCTTTTAAATTAGCTCAAGGCGTTGCAGAAAGAATCGGAAAAAGAATTCTTCCTCTCAAGTATTTAGATTTAGTTGCCCTTGCCGGAGCTGCCGATATCGTTCCGCTTATTGAAGAAAATCGAGTGCTGGTAAAAGAAGGACTCGATATGATAAATTTAAATCCAAGGCCTGGAATCGCTGCTTTAATTGAAAGCAGTAACATTTCTACCGGGAATTTAACTTCGGGGCAAATCGTATTTACAATTGCACCTAGAATAAATGCTGTTGGCAGATTAGGCGACGCTCAACGCGCTGTTGAACTTTTGATTACCAACGATAAAGAACAAGCATTAGAATTAGCACAAGTTTTAGAAACCGAAAACTATCACCGAAGAAAAATTGATGAAGATACTTTTGACAATGCCTTAAACATTGTTGAGAACTCTTTAGATTTAAGTGAAGATATTGCGATTATACTTCATCAGGAAAAATGGCATCCTGGAGTTATTGGAATTGTTGCTTCACGGCTTGTTGAAAAATATTACCGCCCAACAATTATGCTTACCACAGTCGATGGAGTAGCAAAAGGTTCTGCGAGAAGTATTTCTAACTTCAATATTTATGAAGCGTTAAAAAAATGTGAGGATTTATTAATTCATTTTGGCGGACATCAAGCTGCTGCCGGTTTGGCTGTTGAAGTTGAGAAGATTGATGAATTCAAATCTAAATTCAATCAAATAGTAAAAGAGTCTATGAGCGAAGAAGATTTAATGCCGGAATTGCATATTGACTCTAAGCTAAAATTTTCGGAAATAACATCAAAGTTTTTGAAAATTATTGATCAGTTTTCACCTTTCGGTCCAGGTAATATGCGTCCGGTTTTTATCTCAGAAAATGTTACCGTAGTTAATACGCCAAGAATAGTTGGAGCTAATCATTTGATTCTAAATGTAAAGCAAGCCGGATGCGATAGAGTTTTTGATAGCATTGGATTTAACATGAGTGAATTTATTGATTCAATTAAAATTAATTCAAATTTAGACATTGTTTATTCGATCGATAAAATTACTAGAGACGGAAAAACATTCCCTCAATTCAAAATTAAAGATTTAAAAGTAAAAGAAAATAATTAGGAGTCAGATAAATGTCAGGTCATTCCAAATGGGCAACCACAAAAAGAAAGAAAGCTGCAATCGACGCAAAGAGAGGTAAAGCTTTCACAAAAATAATTAAAGAAATAACAATTGCTGCCAGAGAAGGCGGCGGTGATCCATCAGGCAATCCTCGCCTAAGACTGGCAGTCGATAATGCAAAATCAGTTAATATGCCGGCAGACAACATCGAACGCGCAATTAAAAAAGCTACAGGGGAACTTGAAGGCGTAACATATCATGAATTAACTTATGAAGGTTACGGACCAGCAGGCGTTGCAGTTGTAGTTGAAGTTGCGACTGATAACAAAAACAGAACTGTTGCCGAAGTTAGACATCTTTTCAGCAAGGGCGGCGGAAGCATGGGAGAAAATGGATCTGTTGCCTGGATGTTCGATAAAAAAGGTGTCGTTACGCTGCCTAAGCAAAACAAATCCGAAGATGATATTATGGAAATTATTCTTGAAGCCGGCGCAGAAGATTTACAAACCGAAGATGAATATTTTGTTGTCCAATCTACAATTGATACTTTCGAAACGGTTCGCAGAGCTTTGCTTGACAAAGGATTGACAATTGAAAATGCATCTCTTCAATGGATTGCTAAAAACTTTATTCGCGTAACAGGTGAAGACGCAGAAAAAGTTGCTAAGTTAATTGAATCTCTTGAAGACTGCGAAGATGTACAAAATGTTTATACTAATGCTGACATTGACGAATCTTCTTTAAGCAATTAATTTGATGATTGTGTGGGCTTTGATTCAAAGCCCATGTTTTTTTATTAACTAGAAAGGTTAAATGATTATTCTTGGTGTTGATCCCGGAACTAATTTTACAGGTTTTGGAATAATCAATCATAGTAAAAATACTTTTAAACGCGTAACTAACGGACTTATCAAACTTCCTTCCAAAAAACTTCTTTATCAGAAACTTGAAATTATTTATGATGAGTTAGAAAAAATAATTAAAACATATAAACCTGATGAGTTTGCAATTGAAACAGCCTTCTATGGAAAGAATGTTCAGTCCGCTATGAAAATTGGTTATGCTCGAGGCGTCTCCATTTTGGCAGCTGTACATAACAATATTCCTACAAGTGAATACTCGCCAAGAGAAATAAAAAAATCTGTTGTGGGTACCGGCGCTGCATCTAAAGAACAAGTGAATTATATGATCAGAGCAATTTTAGAAATTAAAAATGATAAAATGCGATTTGATGAAAGTGATGCATTGGCTGTAGCGCTTTGTCATGCATTCAGAATGAAGTCGCCAGTAAAAAAAAGTAAAGACTGGAAAGCATTTGTTGAAGCTTTTCCTGAAAGAGTAATTAAGAATTAGATTCATTTTATTAATTTTGAATTATAAATTTTCAATTAAAAATAAAACTTGATATGATCGGATATTTAAGCGGCAAAATAATATCTGCTAAACCAACAAAAATATTACTAGATGTTAGTGGTGTTGGTTACTCCGTAAATATTTCAATAAATACCTTTGAAAAGATTACCGGGAAAGATTCTGCATCATTATTTATCCATATGAATGTAAAAGAAGATTCAATTACACTCTTCGGATTCTTCGATGAATCTGAAAAAGAAATGTTTGAACTTCTTATTTCTGTAAATGGCATTGGCCCCAAAATAGCGTTGAGCATTCTAGCCGGAATAAAAACAGACGATTTAAAAAGAGCTATTCAGTCAGCAGATTATTCAAGAATTATTGCGGTTCCTGGAATCGGAAGAAAAACTGCAGAGCGATTAGTTCTTGAATTACGATCCAAAGTGGATTCTATTGCGGAAGAAGGCGGGATGGAAATTCCATTCGATATTAAGAATGAAGCAGTTGCTGCACTGACTACTCTTGGCTACAATTTTAAATTGGCTGAAAAAGTCGTAAGAGATGTTTTAGTTGAAAATCCAAACATGGCTTTAGAAGATTTGATAAAAAAATCTTTGAGTACTTTAAATCGATAAGATTAAAAGTATTTATTCAACACTGCAATCCAGATAATTCATCCCGGAAATTTCTGCATGCAGTTTATCTCCCCGTTCAACTTTGCTTACTCCTTTTGGTGTGCCTGTAAAAACCAAATCGCCTTCTTCAAGAGTCATTAATGAAGAAATGTACTGAACTACTTTAACCGGCGGGAAGAGCATCATATTCAATTTTTCTTTTTGTCTAATTTCTCCATTAATAGTTAAAGAAATTTCTTCATTCAATGTTAGTTGATATTTTTCTTTCAGCACAAAATCAGAAAGTACAGCGGATGTATCAAAACATTTTGCAATTGTCCACGGATGACCTTTTTTCTTCAATTCGTTTTGAACATCTCTTAAAGTCATGTCCAAACCTAATCCGTAACCAATTATAGCTTCTTCCGATTCTTTTTCATCTGCATTTTTTATTTTTCTTCCGATGAGAAGAACTAATTCTGTTTCATGATGCATCTCGTTTGAAAAAGAAGGATAAATAATTTTGTCTCCAGAATAAATCACTGAAGATGATGGTTTCAAAAAGATTACTGGTTTTTCAGGAATTTCATTTCCCAATTCTTTTGCGTGCTCTGCATAATTTCTTCCTACGCAAACAATCTTGCCGATAGGTATTTCTTTTGATGAATTTTTTATTCTAATAGATTTCATAAAATTTATTTGGATGATGTTTGTAGAAAATTGTTCGTTGTAAATCTACGCTGAAAATTTAACTAATCGAAATAATATCAACAAACTATTAACTACAAACGAACCACGATTTAAGTTTTTTGTTCTTTCTTTTTTGCTGCCGGGAAAAGGACATTATTGAGTATTAGCCTGTAGCCAGGAGAATTTTTATGAAGTGATAAATCTGTTGGCGGATCGCCGACAAGATGCTGGTAAGCTTCAGGATCGTGGCCGCCGTAAAATGTAAACGTCCCTCTTCCATAATTTCCATGAATATATTTTACTTGATCTGTTCCCTGACGTTCAGCCAAAATGATTATAGATTTTTTAATAACTTCTTTGTGGAATCCGGTGGTCTGTCCCATAAATCCATGAATAACATTTACATGATCTTGAGTCAGCATACAAGGGACCGGATCATACTTGGCCGAAAAATCGAATAATGTAAAATAATCATTATCCGGACTTCCAATTTCGTTCGGCTGAATGTTAATGTTGCTGAACGAATAAACATAAGGATTCATTTCTAGCTTAAAGTTTGTAAAAGCAAGCGTGTTGGAAAAATCTAATTTTTTCTGTGCATCAGGATCGGCTGGGTCTCCGTCGAACATTGAAGCGCATATGTCTGTATGCTCTGCTGCAAGTGCAATATCAAAAGTATCAGTTGCGGAACACATCGCAAAAAGAAAACCACCTTGCCCGACATAATTTTTAATATCTTGCGCAACTGTTTTCATCATATCAGATACTTTCTTAAATCCATTTTTCTTTGCATCCGCTTCATATTGAAGCTGGTTATCAATGTACCATTGAGCATTACTAAAGCTCGCATAAAATTTTCCATATTGGCCTGTAAAATCTTCATGATGAAGATGAAGCCAATCATATTTTGAAAGATCACCACGGAGAATTTCATCATTCCAAATTTTTGTATAAGGAATTTTTGCGTAATCAAGCACCATTGTTACTGCATCATCCCACGGATGAAAGCTTGGCGGAACATACACAGCAATCTTGGGCGCTTTTTCCAAACGAACAACCGACATATTATTATCATTACTTTGAACAGTGGAATAAATTTCAGCAGCTTGTGAAGTTGAAAGCTCATCAAACGCAACGCCTTCAATACGGCATTCATTTGCTGACTGGTTTGTGTAATCAAGCATAAAAGAACCGCCGCGGTAATTCAAAAGCCAATCAGCTTTTTCACCACGTTCCAATGCGTGAAAAGTTATTCCATATGCTCTTAAATGGTCGGTTTGTTTGAGATCCATATATATTAAAATTTTGGATTGTGAGTAAGCATAAAAAGGAATGAGAAAAAATACAAACAATATTTTCTTCAACATATAACACCACTACGCTTTAAAATTAAAGGCGACCTGGAAGATCGCCTTACAAAACTTCTCTAAATAATTCTTAATTACTTAGGCTGATTTTCTATCTGCCTCAAGATAAATTGGCTCTGCGCCTTTTTCAACAACGTCTCTAGTAATAATACACTTTTCAATATTTTCTCTGTTTGGTAAATCGTACATTACTTCGAGCATAAAATCTTCAACAATTGATCTTAAAGCCCTTGCGCCGGTTTTACGTGCGATGGCTTTATTCACAATTGCGTCAATTGCTAGAGGATCAAACTCCAATTCTATTCCTTCAAGTAAAAACAACTTTTTATATTGCTTAAGGATTGCATTCCGCGGTTCAACTAAAATGCTTTTTAAAGCTACCTCAGAAAGAGGTTGAAGTGGTGCGATTACCGGAATTCTTCCGATTAGTTCCGGAATTAAACCGAATCGAAGAAGATCTTCAGGTAAAATAAATTTTAACAGATCTTCGCCTTCAGCCTTTGCTTTTATTCCATCGGAAGTAAATCCCATTTTATTTTTATTTATTCTTGCCGCAATTATTTTATCAATTCCTTCAAAAGCTCCGCCGACAATAAACAAAATATTTTTCGTATTGACGTTAATTAAACTTTGTTCAGGATGTTTCCTTCCGCCTTTGGGAGGAACACCGGCAACCGTCCCCTCTAATATTTTTAACAGCGCCTGCTGAACTCCTTCGCCAGAAACATCTCTTGTAATTGAAGTGCTTTCACTCTTTCGAGCAATCTTGTCTATTTCATCAATGTAAACAATTCCTTTTTGTGCTCTTTCAAGATTGTAATCAGCAGCTTGTAAAAGATGAACCAGTACTGTTTCAACATCATCACCAACATATCCGGCTTCTGTTAGCGTTGTTGCATCAGCAATTGCAAAAGGAACATCTAATATTTTTGCTAGAGTTTGTGCAAGTAATGTTTTTCCAACTCCTGTGGGGCCGATTAATAAAATATTGCTCTTTTCAATTTCTACATCATCAAGTTCAAAGAATGAAGTTTTGGAATTAATTCTTTTATAATGATTATAAACTGCTACAGAAAGTATTTTCTTAGCCTTGTCTTGACCAATAACATATTCATCCAAAGTCTTTTTTATTGCAGAAGGCGCTTGCAGCAATGAGTTTTTTGATTTGTAATTGTATGCAGCTAAATTATTTTTCAATATATCGACGCTGCTGCTGATACAAATATCGCAAATATAAACGTCAGGACCAGCAATCATACTTCCAACTTCGCTGCCGTCGCGTCCACAGAATGAACATTTAACTAATTTTTGATTTTGCTTTTTTGCCATTAACTATATCCTTTAATCATTTCTTTCATAGTTTGCCTTCGTAGAGATCTTCTAATGGAAAAATCAATTCATAATCATTCCAGTTTAGGTTACCGTCAACTATCTGGTAGTTCTTAAATTTATTTTCGTCCAAATATTTTCGAGTTGAAGAGTGAACTGAATTTTCCAAGAATGGTTTAAAATCTACTAATCTTTTAACTCCATCATTAAAAAATATTCTAATTGCGTAATCTCCAATATATTGAGAAGATATAATTTCTAATTGTTTTTCATCGGTAACAATATTTTCTTCTATAATTTTCATTTTACTTTAGTTGTAATTTTTTCGAATTCAACTTCTTTGTGTAACACAAAATAGTCAATCAATTTTTGTGCTATTTTCTCTGAATATATTTCCAGAAAATCTTCAAAATCTTTAAGTTTATTTTTTGTTAATGGTTTTCTACCTTTAACAGATTTAATTCTTATTTCAACTATCTTACCATCAACTATATAAAATTCAGCTTTATTTTCTAACTTCTCATATTTTCCATGAACATGTATGGGCTCATGTTCGTTTGAATAAAAAAATACCAAAATTCCTAAATACTCAAATATTTTTGGCATTATCAAATGATAAGTTAGAATTCATTATTTAATTTATCTCTAAAGTTTTAGAAAGAGATTTACATCGGCCTTTCTATCGTTTGACCTTTTAACTTAATTATTTCAGCCCTTACCTGATCAAGATATAATGAGTTTGGGAATTTTGCAAGCAAATTTTCATAACTCTCAATTGCTTTTGTCTTATCGTTTTGGTTGTATTGATAAATTTCACCCAATAAATATAATGCTTTATCGGAATAAATGTTTTTGTCTGTATCATTCACAATTTTTTGGAAATGAACGATAGAACTATCGATATTATTCGAAGCTAGTTCCATTTCAGCTTCTCTTAAGCTTGCCAAATTTTGCAGCATCAATTTATTCGGATCGTTAGAAACAATTTTATACTTATCAAAAGCTTCCTTAAATCTGTTTTGCTCGGCAAGTAATTCTGCTGATGCAAAAGTTGAAAGGTTAGACGAATCATTTGCCGAAGTGTTCAACAAAAGTGAGAGCTCTAACGCATCATTTGCCGAGTTATTGCCAAGATTATCAAGCATACTTTTCAAATATTCTTTGGTTTTTTCAAAGTCACCTTTGTAGAAATAAATTCTAGCAAGCCTGTAAGTTGCAATGTTCTTTTTATCATCCGGGTATCTTCCGGTTGTAGTAATTTTCAAATAATAAGATGCAGCTTGATCCAATTCGTTGTTAAGTATTGATGCTTTTGCCAGATCGAGATAAGCATCCGCAGCATATTGTGAAAGCGGCGAGTCTTTGATAATATCATTAAAATATACTTCGGCATCAGATATTTCTCCCAATTTGAATAGTTTTAGTTCGCCAATTCTAAGGAATGCTTCATTAGCAGCTTCCGAATGCGGGTAAATCTTTGTAATCTCCAGATAAGCCGAAATCACTTTATCAATTTGTCCGGTGTTAAGTTTTGGAAGTTCATAAAATGGTTTCCATGAAGGAATTTTTGCAGAATTGTCCTCTTCAAAAAGAGCTTCAAGAGTTTTAGCATATCCAAGCTTTGCCGCTGAAACATAAGGAGAATTTGGATATTTATTTATTATTTCGCTGTAAACATCGGAAGCTGTTTTGTAAACTTTGTCGCCAAGTAAAAATTGTGCAAATCCAAGAAGCTGCGCACCCTGGCTATTCTGTAAAGCGTCGATCTTTTCATAAATATCGTAAGCTTTGTCGTATGATTTTTCTTCAATATAAAATCTTGCAAGCAGGAATTTAAAGTTTATGTTGTCGCTGTTTGAATATTTTTCAACTATCGGCAGTGAAACCTGAAGAGCACCCGGTTTGGATAAATAACCTAATATCTTACTTTCAACTATGTTTAATTGATTCGGATTTTGTGAAATGATCATGCAATATTCTTCGGTTGCATCTTTGAACTGCATTGTAAGCGAATAAAGATTTGCAAGATCGTAAGCAAAATAAATCGGGTTGCTGGAAATATCCTGTCCTTTTTTCAGATATTGGATTGCTTTATCAAAAGTACGCCTTTCAATTGCGAAGTTGGCAATCACTCTATAGTTAACTTCACTCTGAGGCAAAGTTTTCAGTGCGTCGTCCCAAACTTCAAACGCTTTTTTATCATTACCTTTAAGGTAGTAAGTTGAGCCAAGCATACCGTAAAGATTTATATCCTGCGAAGAGGACTTCAATTTATCTTCAATCAAAGCAATTGAAGCATCGTAATCTTTAAGCTGTGTATAAACATCATTAAGAGATCGGAAATATTCATAATTCTCCGGCTGGTTGTGGTAAAGCTCTTCCAATATTGGTTTTGCTTTTTCATACATAGCCGCCTGCACATAACTTTGAGCAAGCATGTATTGGTTGCTCGCATCGATTTGTGCAAAACTTAAACTCGCAGTAAATAATATGATTATAAAAATTTTCTTCATCATATTTCAAAGATAGTAAATTCTAATGTTGCTTCAAGGGAAGAAATGGAGGAATGATTTTGCCGGGGCATCATAAAAAACGCAAAATTAGCCCATAAATTAATTTATGGGCTAATACAATAAATTTTCATTTCATCGATTGCCCGCTTGCGTCTCTGCCGTCGTCTATATTTCTGTCTTGTCTTTCTTTGTAGTTGTTGATCATATATGTAAAGCCGATTGAAATGCTGCGGCTTTTGAGCATTGTATAGCTGTTGTGCATATAAAAATCAGTGCCGAATGTTTGCCTATCATATACACTGCTGTTCAAAACATCCGAGACGGAAACATTTACCTTCAGCTTTTGATCCATGAAAGCTTTGCTTAAATAAATTGAGAAATATGATCTTTGATTGCTTATATATTTTTTGCTTGCTGTTTCAGGAGAGTAGCTTAAGTACATGCTAGCATCAATGCCGAACCAAAGCTTTAAGCTCATTCTGGCACTAAGCATTTTTGAGTATCCCCAATCCGATAAATCTTCATTGAGATATGAGCCCTCACTCTTTGTGTATTTATATGTGAATTGAAGATATAGCATCGAAATAAAATCCGGAAGATGAAACGGCGCCATGGGACTATTGTAATACGGCAAAGTTAAATCAACTCCGTAAACTTTATTTGATGTTAAATTTACCGGACTACTGTACGAAATGCTATCCTGGTAATTTGCAGTAACGTACTGATATAAGCCGTTAGAAAGAACATAATAAACATTTATGTATTGAGATAAACTAACTGCATAAGAATTTAAGAAATATGGTTTGATGCCGGGATTTCCCGCCGTGTAGCTGTTCGGGCCATTATATTGTTTATAAGGATTCACATAATATAATTCAGGATATCTTACTCTTCGGAAAGCGTTAAACGTAAGCTGAAACAAATCGCTCAG
Organism: Bacteroidota bacterium; assembly: GCA_023475265.1. Taxonomy (GTDB): domain Bacteria; phylum Bacteroidota; class Ignavibacteria; order Ignavibacteriales; family Ignavibacteriaceae; genus FEN-1297. The sequence goes on along the minus strand of JAMCWE010000185.1, from coordinate 11,180 downwards.
CTTATATGATAGATTAAAGTTCGGGAAAAAATTTAGAAAGTTCTGCGTAAAGTTTTCGTTGGTTGTTATCTGCTCGCCGTTGGTATTAAGGTTTTCCGTTCTTATTCCGGCTTTAACTCCCCATTTACCAAAATTGTTTGAGTAAGTTAAATAAAGAGCATGAATATTTTCTTTGTATCTGAATAAGTTGCTTAAGTTCAAGCTGTCCTGCCAGCTGTTTGTTAAATAAGAATAATCAAGTGCGTTGTTTCCATTTCCCCTGTGGCGGTATGTAAAATTATAACCGGTTTCAAATTTTCCTATATCCGAAGGAATAACATAATCAGTTTTAAAAATAAATGTATTTGCATTTTCAACCGATCCGCTGTTATGCAATTGCGGAGTGCTCGACTGATAGCTGTACATCGTATTCAAATTGTTTGAGTTTGGACTATATATATTTGCATAATACGCATCGAAGGTTAATTCTTTTCCCTTCTTATCGAATTTCTTTTTATAAAAACCATATAAAGTAAAATTATTCCATGTGTAGTCTGCATTGCTGTTATTATCATAACTATACTGGGGAGTAAAAAGAGCGTTTTCTACCAAGCTATAACTATCGCTGTTAAAATCATATTTACTTTTATTATAAGATCCGTAAAATGTAAAAGAATTACTTTCATCTAAATCATAATCAAAGCCTAATTTTAAGTTGCCGAAGAAGCCATTGCCATTGTTATTATAATTAGAACTTAAGCTGTATAAATTGGCGCTGTTATAATTTAATTTTTCCGAACTTGAATTGCTGTTAAAATCGCCGAAATAACCAAAGCTGGAAGCAAAAACATTTATCTTGTTCACTTTGTAGTTTAAGTTTATTCCGCCGTAATTTCTATTGTTTGATGATGTATTCAAACTGATTGAGCCGTTAAAATTATTCAGCGTGTTTTTCTTGGTGATGATATTTAAAATGTACGCACCGCCTTCGGCGCTTTCCTTTGCGCCCGGAGATAAAATTACTTCAACTTGATCTACCATTGATGCCGGAAGTTGAGCGAGCATATTTTGAGGCATGTCGAAAGGATGTCCGTCCATTTCCAATTTTACAGCTTGGCCTCTTACAGTAACCACATTTGATTGCGGATCAACATCAACAACACCGGAATTTTTTAATGCATCCGTTAAAGAGCCGGAACTGCCGGGAACTTGATCTATGTTGATTACCTGCTTGTCAATTTGAAATTCAATCATCGGCTTAATTGATTTAACAACAACTTCGGGCATTAAAATAGTTGTTGATCGTAATTTGATTAATCCAAGACGCGAAGTTTTTTCTACCGAAACAGAATCAATAATTTTTGTTTGATACCCGACCATAGAAAATTTTGCACGGATGTTACCTTCCGTAATTTTATCTACAGTAAAAAATCCTTTTGCATCTGTTGTAGTTCCGGTAATTGTTCTTCCGTCTTTTCTGGAAATTATTGTAACATTAGCGCCGACCAACGAAGTTCCTAAAGCTGAATCAGCAACAGCGCCGATTAATTTGTAATTCTCTTTTTCCTGTGCAAAAATTAGATTGGAAAATATTAAAGCGCTGATGATGAGGGCTGATATTAGTTTCATAGGGTTCCCTTTTAAATTTGGGTAAAAATAGCGTTTAAATATAAATCAACATTTCAGGTAAAGCCAATAAATTTTAGAAATTTCTAAATGTAATTTTGAATGCCTAGAAAGAACTTCTATCTTCAACATTCGTTATTCAGTATTCGTTATTCAGAAATAATTTTGAATATTGAACATCGAACAAGGAATAATGAATGATGAAGTACTCTTGGATGTTCTACTGCTTATATCTTTTTTTACTTTTTCCTCGGCATATCTTTCAAATCTTTGTAATGCATCAGCTCTCCCTTAGGTCCATCGAGTCTATACCTAAAAGGAATTACAACCCAGACAGCAACCGGCTTGTTATCTCTTTCAGCAGATGTAAATTTGAACTGCATTGCTGCATCAATTGAAGGCTGATTAAATATTTCATTATCGGTTTTTATTACTACTGCTTTAACTGGACTTCCTTCAGTACTTAATAGAACTTTAACATAAGCTGTGCCTTCAATACCAGCACGCTTAGCTAATTCTGGATAATGAGGTGCAATAGAAGTAATTACCTGCGGCATTTTATCAACGGGGACAAAATCATTCATGCTTGGATAGACAGTCATGAAATCTCCATAATTGATATCGTAGCTGCCATCTGGATTATCGGTAAAACTAACTTTTAGATCCAAATAACTTTTTACAGATTTTCCATTTTTTATTGCAGGAGTAAATTTCCATTCAGTCATTTTTTCAGCAACTGATTTATCCAATTTGCTAATCTCGGTTAGTTTATCATAATTTTTAGAAGAATCATTATCAACGAAGTCGCTTCCAATGTCTTTGACTTTGTCTATGGTGCCATTTTCATTTACAAATAATCTTAATGCTAATCTATATACTATAGGCGATTTAAGATTATGAAATTTTATGGAATTAATTGCTTCCATTACATCTTTTTTCATCTGATGATCATTTTTTACTTCCCATTTAAGTGGGACATCAACTTGCCCAGCGGATAAATATATTAATTCCAAATTAGGAACAACTTCAACACCTGCATTTTTCTCTTTGCAGCCGGAAAGAATTATTCCGGTGAGAAGAATTATTACGAATGTTTTTAACGTTTTCATTTTAAACCTCACATCTTAGCTTTTATAATAATTTCATGATCGAACTTTGCATGCACAACGGTTGGCGGCAGCGTGTTGTACAATAGATCAATCGTCTGTGCCTGCGAGTGAATTTGTTCACTCATATCTTCTACAATGCTTTTGTAATTATTTGTCTGCTGATAAAGAAAAATACTTGCAGCAATCAGGAACAAAACGACGGCATATGAAACAGCGCGGACAAATATTTTTCTAAAGAATCTATTTTCTCTTTTCGTTTCCTTCGCACTGATTGAATTAAAGATTCTATTTTCCAATTCGTTCGGAAATTCTTCTTTATGAATATTAGCTGAAATTGTATTTAGCGTTCTGAAAAACAAACGGCATTCGTCGCAGCCGGAAAGATGAGTGAATACATAAGCTTCCTTTTCTTTTTCCAATTCGCCGTCGACGTATAATTGAATCATCTCTTTATTTTTATCACAGTTCATTTTTCACCTCACAAGTTTTGAAATCTTTTCAATTAACTTTTGTCTTGCTCTGAATAATCTTCCTTTAACAATTCCTTCATCAAGGCCAAGAACATTTGCAATCTCACAGTAGCTTAATTCTGAATACTGCCGAAGTACAAATATTTCTTTTGTTTCTTCCTCCATGCTTACAATTTCCTTCTCGATTATGTTTTTAATTTCTGTTTCTTCTATATCGCTTTCTATGCTATCGCCGGAATCATATTCAAAATCTTCTTCAATATAATTTTCGCTTCTGATTTTTTTCTTCCGCAGATAAGAGTAAACCTCGTTCCTTGCCGTTGTAAAAAGCCATGTTCCCGGCTTATTTATTTCCTTTATCACTGGAAGATTTTCATAAAACTTTAGAAATACATTTTGAATTATATCTTCGGTAACCGATTTGTCACTCAGCATTTTCCAGACATAATTGTACAGCGGCCTTTTGTAAAGATTATAGATTAAAGTAAAATCAATTACCGAATTAATTTTATTCACTAAAATCCCGCTGCAATTTTTTCATCGTTTTAATGATTTATTATTTTTCAATTCACTAACTCTTTTTTGTGCATAGTCAATTAATTTTTTATCTTGGTTTTTAGAGACGAACAAATATTGTTCATAATAATTAACAGCAAGTTTTTCATCCTTTAGTTTATCATAAATGGCAGCAATATAAAAAAGTGGCGATTTATCAAATTGGCTTTCTTTAAAAGCATCTTTATAAAATTCCAATGCTTTATGATATTTTCCCTCTATCTGGTGGATAGCACCGATTTGAACTAGAGTATTCGCCAGGAAATTATCTCTTAAAAGACTTGCCGCTTTATTATAATTCTCCAATGCATTCTTATATTTACCGATGCCTTTATAAGAAGCTCCTAAATAAAAGAAAGTATTTGCAACTTTAGGATCTAATTCCTCAGAATGTTCCAAAAAATTAATTGATGATGAATAATCCTTTTTCCAATATAGACAGATACCTATATCCTTTAGCACTGTGGAGGAAGAATCACCGTAATGAAAAGCACTAAGATAACTCATAATTGCTCTATCATAATCAGGCTTTTTTAGATTTAAATAAAAATCACCAAGATTGTTTAATAAGACAGTGGAGCGAGGATAAAATACAAGACCAGCATTAACAACTGCTATAGCAGAATCTAATTGCTCGTTTAAAAAAAGAAGGTATGAAAGATTAAGTATTGTATTTTGATTTTTAGGATTAAGCTTATTTGCAATTTGATAGCTTCTAATAGCTTCTTTTGCATTCCCCTGGTTTGATCTGCATTGCGCTAATTGTTCATAGAAATAACTGTTAGTTGAATCGCTTTTTATCAGTCTTGGATAAATCGAAGCTGCATCGTCCCATTTTTTCTCATTCATATAAACTTTACCAAGAATAAGTTGAATTTGACTGCTGGTAGAATCTAATGAAAAAGCTTTTGAGAGTACAGTCTCTGCATCAGTAATTAGCCCGGCAGAAAAGCAATTGCTTCCGACTGAAAGTAATAATTTTGCATCATCCGGTTTATATTTAACCGCTGATTTAAGCACCGAAGCCGCTTTGTTATAGTTTGATATTGATTCATAATTTAATCCTAAAAAATACAATGCTTGAACATTTGCTGAATCAATAGTAATCAATGAATCTAAATCCTTTATTGCTTCCCGATATTTGCCATCGATCATTAAGAGTTTGATGTTGTTCAAATTTGCTTTGGAATTTTGTTGACAGAAATCTTCTGATGATATAAAAATTATTAAAATGATTATTGAAACGAAACTTAATCGAATTTTAAAAGAGGATTTAGACATCTTTATACCTTCAGCTATAAAAAAATTTTAGCTTCTTAAAATAAAGATGCTTGAGAGAAGAAAAAGTTTGTTGGAAATATTAAAAAATATCTTCGTGCCTTGGTGTCTTTGTGGCTCATTTTTTTTGCCACAAAGGCACCAAGACACTAAGATTAAATTTCAATAATAGAAATGAAATTGCAAAAGCGCCGAATCGTTTTTGGGTGCTGATTGTCCCGGCGGAACCGCTTGGAATTGGAATCTGTATTCCGGAATAATTTCAACAAAGCTGTAAGGATAAAAACTGAATCCTACATTTAATCTTGAAACTTCATCGTAACTTGCTGAAGTGTTAGGATCAAATCTATCATAGCGAGCAACTGCTTCTAGTCCCTTTGTTATTACGTATGACCCTTCAACCATTTGTGCAGTTGAATTTGTGCCCGTTAAAATATAGTCCTTGGCAACATCATATTCTCCTATCAAAGTAAAGCTTCCTACGCCAAAGCCGAGAAATCCTCCGAACATATTAACTTTGTGTTCGGATGGAACTTGAGTATAAATCAATGGCCCTTGAAAGTTTGAATATGAACCGCCAAACATTAAAGCTACTTTATTCGCAACTACCGGATTAAAATGAATGCTTGCAGTGTAAGTCGGATCAGAATTAAAATTAAGGGAAACGGGGCTGCCGACACTAACCGTAAATAAACCAAAATCAGAAATGTTTGCGCCTACTTCAACTCCGGTAATATTATAGCGAGGGTCAAAAATTAATCCTTGCCTCGTATTAGTCGCGAACAAATAACCCATATCACCGCCGCGTGTATAAGCCGTGTGGTCATCAATTAAAACTCCGTAGTCCGGAACAAATGTACCGGCTTTAATGTAGCTGCTGTTAGGAAGAATATGTGCCACTGCAAAGCCTTCCCAGTAAGCATTCACCATATCATAATCAGCGTAAATATCAATGCTGTCCATTATTCTAGCATTCAAATAAATTGAGCCCTGCATTTTTTGGAATGCAGTTTTGCTTAATGCTTGCGAATACAAATATTGAGTACGGTAATCAAATCCAAATTCAATATTTTTTCCGATTCTATTATCCATCGTAAGATCTTGATCTCTTTGATAAGGAGAAACTAATGGAAGTACCCTTAAGCCGTAATGCCAACCTCCTCTATTTCTCATTGCGCCGCCGGTTGGATTTATGTGGCAGTCGATGCATTGAGCTCCCATTCTTAAAGCGAAACGAGGAAGAGAAAATATCTGCCCGGAAGAAAAAACTAAAACTATAATTATCAGAAATAATTTTATACTTCTCATGAACCTCCCTAAGATAAATTTAAATATGCAGTTATGACTAATATTAATAAAGCCTAGTTTAAATTAAATGAATAAAATTCTAAATTCTTTTCCGGCTGTGTTGTAAAACAATTTGCACTAATAATTAGTAATAGATAACATAGAAAAGTGTAAATATTTTTAATGCATTATTCAATAATTCTTTTAAGATGGTTCAAGACGGAACAGTTTTATAATTCATCTTCAGATCATAACTAATTTTACATTGATTAAAAGCGGTTTCTTAATTACTTTTGAATCCAGATTTATGTAAGAATATGAAAAAAGTTTTAATATTAGGTTCCACTGGATCAATAGGGATAAACACACTCAACGTTATCAGAAATTTTCCCGGCGAGTTTGAAATTACCGCACTCACGGTAAATACAAGAATCGATTTACTTGAACCGCAAATTTATGAATTCAATCCAAAAGCAGTTGTTGTTAAGGATGAAAAACTTGGACAAGAACTAAAAAGAAGAATTTCCGGCAAATGCGAAGTGCTTGTCGGTCATGAAGGCTTGATTGAAGCGGCTTCAAAACTAGATTATGATATTTTTGTCGGAGCCATGGTTGGATTCAGCGGATTGGCGCCAACACTAGAAGCAATTAAACGCGGAAAAATAATTACGCTTGCAAACAAAGAAACATTAGTGGTAGCCGGCGAATTAGTAACAAGATTATGTAAAGAAAATAATGCTAAGCTTATTCCGATAGATTCCGAACACAGCGCAATTTTCCAGTGCATGGAAGGAGAAAAAAGAAATCAAGTTGAAAAAATTATTCTAACTGCTTCCGGCGGACCCTTCCTAAACAAATCAAAATCATATTTTGATAATGTATCGGTGAAGGAAGCTTTGAATCATCCCAACTGGAAAATGGGAAACAAAATTACGATTGATTCCGCTTCGATGATGAATAAAGGATTGGAAATTATTGAAGCATACTGGTTGTTTGGAATTGAAAAAAAGAAAATTGATGTTGTAATTCATCCGCAGTCCATAATACATTCGATGGTTCAATTTATTGACGGATCGATTAAAGCACAAATGGGGCTGCCGGATATGAAACTCCCTATTCAATATGCTTTAACATATCCGGAAAGGCTGCCGAATGATTTTTCAAGAATTGACCTTGCACAGATTGGGACATTAAATTTCTTTTCACCCGACACAGAAAAATTTGAATGTTTAAAGCTTGCATACGGAGCTTTAGAAGCCGGCGGAACTGCGCCGTGTATTTTAAATGCCGCAAATGAAGTTGCTGTTGATAAATTTTTGAAAGGTAAAATAAAGTTCTCTCAAATCCCACATCTAATAACAAATGCTTTGGAAAAAATAGAAAATCATAAGTCACCGGATGTAAAAACAATTTTTGAGTGTGATAAAGAAACAAGAGAATATGTATTAGCTTTAGGTTAGGTTATTTATTTGACCCGCTGTATTTTTGTTTGAATCTTTTTAACCCAAGTTTAGTCTTATAGGAAACATAGAAGGAGTATCTTTTTTAATGGATTATGTAATTTATTTTATTATCACAATCGGCGTTTTAGTTTTTATTCATGAGTTTGGGCATTTTGCAGCCGCAAAACTTTGCGGAATGCGCGCCGATGTTTTTGCAATTGGTTTTGGTAAAAGATTATTCGGATGGAATAAAATTACCGGATTTACCTTTGGCGACTTGCCTGAAGATTTTGACGGACAAGGAAATACTGATTACAGACTCAGTCTTCTTCCTCTCGGCGGTTATGTAAAAATAGCCGGAATGGTTGATGAAAGCTTTGATACCGATTTTGCAGATAAAGAACCGCAGCCTTATGAATTTCGTGCAAGACCAACATGGCAAAAGATTATAGTAATTTCTGCAGGCGTAATAATGAATCTCCTTCTTGCATTGGTAGTTTTTTGGGGATTTAACTTTTTCCACGGAAAAGAATTTACGAAGACCACAACTATCGGTTACGTTGAACCACACAGCATCGCGGATTCACTTGGTTTCGCAGCCGGAGATAAAATTATTTCAATCAATGGAAAGCAAGTAAATAATTGGGAAGATGTTAGAACCGATATTTTTGTTTCTTCGATGGGACACGATGTTGACATAAAATATCTTCGCAAAGATAAAGTTGAAGAAACTGTTATTCCTCGAAAGAAAATTCCGGCAGATGAAAGCAAAGAATTATTTTTAATTCCAGAAGGAATCCAACCAATAATTAGCGATGTCTTGGCCAAATCTCCGGCTAAGATTGCTGGAATAAAATCCGGCGATATATTACTTAAGATCGACAATACCCCGCTGTACAGCAGGGAACAGGTTATTCAAATAATTTCGAGTCATAAAAACAAAACCGTGTCCCTCGTTGTTTTAAGAGACAAGGATACAGTAAATATCGCAGTTACTCCTGGCTCAAACGGAATTATTGGCGTTGGACTCAATGATGCATTTACAGGTCCAGTTGTCTATGAAACTTACGGTTTCTTCGAATCATTTTATTATGGTGTTAAAGACATTGTTAAGATTACCGAAATGACTTACCAGATGGCAGGCAACGTCATCAAAGGGAAAATTGCTTTTGGAAAAGCTTTTGGCGGACCAGTAAAGATTGCACAATATGCAGTGAAGTTTGCAGATAACGGAATTGTAAGCTTTCTTTATTTCCTTGCGATGCTTAGTCTGAGCTTGGCAATAATAAATATTTTGCCGTTTCCAGTTTTAGACGGCGGGCATTTACTGATGATAATTATTGAAGGAATAACTAAAAAAGAAATTCCAATCAAAGTAAAGATTGCAATTCAGAATGCAGGTTTTGTAATTCTTCTTTTGCTTATGGCGTTTATAATTTATAACGATATAATTAACCTGTAAAATTTTTATATCAGTAACTGAAGTTACGCGTGCGCCAAGGAAAGCTTGTTGTATCTTATCGGTGAAAGTCTGCCAAAGGTAGACAAGTCCGATACGGGCAAAGGTAAGCCGCCAGCCCGTCACTAACTTTTACATAATAAGAGGTAACAAATATTATGAAGCTAAAAGAAAGGAATTAACAGACCGTAATGCAAATGAAGGTGTTGAGCCCCGAAAATGAGAATAATTTAAAGGACGACCTTATGCGTAAGAGGGAAGTCGGAACTATCGTAACCGTAAAAGAAGGCAAGGTGATGATAGCTTTAACGGGGTCTGAGTCCACGGTATGTTAACACAAGGAAACAACAGGAACTTGGGAGACCCACTTACCGAACCGACTTTGGAAGTCAAAGAAGGAATGAGTTCAAACAATCCCGAAAACGGTAGAGGGAGAACAGACGGTAAGGCGGGAGTCGGATCAGTTCATATTAGAGTCAACACTGTGGGAAACCAGAGTGAGAGAAAGCAGAAAAGCAATCCGCTCAAAGGGACTGACAGTCATACGGAGTGTAATAAAGAAACGTCAACGATCCTTAGAGATGGAGAAAAGACGGAAACAAAAATATTGCACATAACGAAAGTATCGAAAGAAAAGCCTGATTACAGGTTCACAGCATTGGCAAGCCTGCTAAACAAGGAATATCTAACGAACTGCTACAGAGAACTGAACAAAGACAGAGCCTCTGGAGCAGACGGAGTAAGCGTAGAGGAATACGGTAAGAATCTAAATGAAAATATTGAAGGACTGATAAGCCGAATGAAGAGAATGTCCTACCGCCCGCAAGCAGTAAGGAGGTCATATATCCCAAAGGAGAATGGAGGAAAAAGACCCTTAGGCATACCAGCGGTAGAGGACAAGATTGTGCAGAAGGCAATAGCCAAAATATTGGAAGCTATATTTGAACCGGGATTTCTCGCATCATCATATGGATTTAGGAAAGGCAAGTCACAACACGATGCGTTGAGTAGAATCGACAAAGTTGTAACAAGTAAGCCAATAAACTATGTGATAGATGCAGATATAAAAGGGTTCTTTGATAATGTAGACCATAAATGGATAGTAAAATTCTTAGAGCACCGGATAAGTGATAAGAATCTGATAAGGTTGATAGTAAGATTCTTAAAGAGCGGAATAATGGAGGAAGGCAAGTATTGGGAAACAGAAAAAGGAACGCCACAAGGCGGAATAATCAGTCCAATACTGAGCAATATATATCTTCATTATGTTTTGGATTTATGGATAGAAAAGAAAGTAAAGAAGGAATGTAGAGGATATGTAGAGCTAACGAGATATGCTGACGACTTTATAATCTGTGTAGAAAATAAGGAAGAAGCAATTGAGATAATGAAAGCTTTAGGAGAAAGACTGAATAAATTTGGGTTGACAATATCGGAAGAAAAGACACGAATAGTAAAGTTCGGTAGAACAACGGGAAAAGAAGAAAAGCCAAACACATTTGATTATTTGGGAATGACCCATTTTAACGATAAGACAAGGCAAGGCAGCTATAAGGTAGGACGAAAGACATCGAAGAAGAAATTTAGGATGAAGATGCAAGCAATGAGTGAATGGTTAAAGCAAGTCAGATGCAGGCTAAGCCCGGAAGAAATCTGGAAAGTGATGAAGGCAAAGCTAATAGGACATTACCGCTATTACGGAGTAAGCGGCAACTATCGAATGATAGCCAAATATAATTACAACGCAATAAGAAAACTGTTCTATTGGCTAAACCGAAGGAGTCAAAGAAGGAATATCAACTGGGAATCTTTTAGGAAGTATCTGGGAAAGTATCCGTTGCCAAGTCCGAAGATATACGTAAATCTGTACACGCTTGCAGCGCATAAGTGAGTATGAACTGAAGAGCCGTGTGCGGGAAATCCGCAAGCACGGTTCTGTGAGGGGGGACGAATAAATAAATAAGATATGCACCTA
>JAMCWE010000028.1 GCA_023475265.1 Bacteroidota bacterium | reverse complement strand
TCATTTTTATTGATGAGGTATCTAACCAAAAATACTTTGGTCAGTCTTTTTACGGCGTTGTCAGCGGCTTTCAGCACCGGTATAATTGTCTTTCTTTATATCGGACACGTTACAAAATTAACTTCGCTGTGTATGTTCCCATTGGTTTTTCTTCTCCTTTTTAGAATGAAAGAAAAAATAAGGCTGATAGATTTTCTGCTTTTAATAGTTACAGTTCAATTGATGCTGCAAGGATTTCATGCTCAGATAATATTTTATATTTTCTTCTCCATAGCAATTTACTTTATATATTTCTTCATAAGAGCACTTTACAAAAAAGAAAAAGACAATCAAAAAAATCTTTTAAAGACCACGGGATTGTTTGCAGTCGCTGCAATAATCGCTTTGTTGATTCAAGCAGATAATATCACCCAGATTTATCAATATACACCATACTCAACAAGAGGAGGAAAGAGTATAGCGGAAAAAAGCGCTAGCACTGATAATCCTTCATCTTCTGAATATTACGATTATCATACAATGTGGTCATTTTCTCCAGGCGAAGTTTTAACTTTTATAGTTCCATCATATTATGGTTTTGGTGGTTCAACCTATGAAGGGCAGTTATCGAATAATCAAGCTGTAGATGTAAATACTTACTTCGGTCAGATGCCTTTTGTTGATGTTGCAATGTACATGGGGGTTATAATTTTTATACTTGGACTGTTTGCGCTTATTACTCGATGGAGGGAGCCGATAGTTCAATTTTTCGGAATATTGGCATTAATTTCATTACTCATTTCTTTCGGTAAAAATTTTCCGGTCTTATTTGATTTGCTTTTTTATCATCTACCTTACTTTGACAAATTTAGGGTACCATCAATGATTTTGGTGCTCGTGCAGCTTAGCTTTCCGATACTTGCCGGCTTAGGCTTGATGAAAATAATTTCATTAAAGGAATTTAAAGACAATAGAACAATCAAGATCATAAAAAATTCTGCGTTTGTTTTTACTGGTTTATTTATACTTTCTTTAGTGCTGAAGGGAACGATTTCAGATTGGTTCATCGGAAGGGTGAGTGATTATACTACGGTCATACAACAATCTCAGCCACAGATGGCGCAGCAATTTACAGCTTTGTCTTCGTACATGTCGGATATGTTTACGAGTGATTTATTAATTGCATTAGCTCTTTTAGCAATAACGTTTTGGCTTGCATATTCTTATATCAATTCAAAAATCAGCAGAGATATTTTTGCTGTAGCAGTTATAGCTCTTACTATTCTTGATCTTTTTAGAATTGATTCGCGAGGAGAAAAGTATGTTGATAATCCAGACATAAAAAATATGTTTAATACACCTGACTATGTTACAGCAATTAAAAAACAAAATGACAAAGAGCCGTTTAGGATGTTGAATATTAAACAGGATCGTTCACTTGGCTCTTTTAATAACAATTCGAATTACAATGCTTACTTTATGCTTGAAGATTTTTATGGCTATTCTGGTATCAAGCCGCGTTCATACCAGGATCTGATGGATGTGGTTGGTCCGGTCAATCAAACTCTCTGGCGGATGCTGAATGTAAAATATATTGTTTCGGATCAGCAAATTCCCTTACCTGGCTTTGAATCGATTTACCAGCAAGGCAAGGAAATTGTTTATAAAAATGACAATGCTCTGCCTCGAACATATTTCGTTGACAAAGTTGAATCGCAGCCCGATCTTGAAGTGCTGAATGATATTAAAGCAAATTCATTCGATCCTAAAAATGTCGCTTTTGTCGATGGCGCAGTTCCACAGGTTAACAAACCGGACTCGACTGCGACAGTTAATATTTCAGAATATAAAGATGAGACAATGGCATTGAATGTTAAAGCTACCGGAAATAATTTCCTTTTCTTTGGCGACACTTATCTTCCTACCGGATGGAAAGCTTATATCGATGGAAACAAAACTGAAATTTATAAAGTGAATCATGGATTTATGGGAATCGTTGTCCCCAACGGTCAACACAAAGTAGAATTTGTTTATGCTCCAACGAGCTTTTATATCAGCAAGTATCTTGCGTTGACATTAAGCTCGCTTGTAATGCTTGGATTAATATTTACAGTATTATATGAAATTAAAAAATCAAAGTTGGCGAAAGCTGCAACTATAATTTAGGTATTAGATCTATGAAGAATTTTGGAATCACCGGAGTTGCCGGTTACATTGCACCGAGACATCTGCAATCTATAAAAGATACCGGAAATAAGCTGATAGCTGCAATGGATCCCCACGATTCGGTTGGAATATTAGACAGATATTTTCCAAACGCTTCCTTCTTCACTGAGTTCGAAAGATTTGACAGACACTTAGAAAAATTAAGAAGAACTTCATCCGATGAGAAGATAGATTATCTTACAATTTGTTCTCCTAATCATCTTCACGATGCTCATATCAGACTTGCGTTACGTTTAGGTGCTAATGCAATTTGTGAAAAGCCGCTTGTGCTTAATCCTTGGAATCTTGATGCGCTTCAAGAACTTGAGAATGATTCTGAAGGAAAAGTATATACAATTCTTCAATTACGAGTTCATCCTTCGCTTATAGAACTGAAGACTAAACTGCTGAAAGAAAAAACGAGGAAACACGATGTTGATTTAACCTATATTACATCACGTGGACCCTGGTATAAATATTCCTGGAAAGGCGATGAGCACAAGAGCGGTGGTATCGCAACTAATATTGGAATTCATTTCTTTGACTTGTTGATGTGGTATTTTGGTAAGATGGAAAGAATGGAGGTGCATTATTCTTCGGAAGATAAAATGTGCGGATTTATTGAACTTGAAAAAGCAAATGTAAAATGGTTTCTTTCGATTGATCGGAATGATTTACCTGAAGAAGTTGTTAAGAATGGCAAAACAACATTCCGGTCAATTAAAGTTGATGAAAAAGAAGTTGAATTTACCGAAGGCTTCACAGATCTTCATACAAAAGTCTACAGTGAAACTTTGGAAGGAAGAGGATTAGGAATAGAGACTGCGCGTCCTTCAGTTGAACTTGTACATGAAATTAGAAATGAAAAAATAACAGAGAAGCGAACAGTTGTCCATCCATTTGCAGTAAAGATTTTGGGAATAAAATAAAAGGATTTATAATTGATGATATACGATTGAAGAATTAAATCGTAAATCGACATTCGGAAATCAAGAGGAATTTGTAATGGCTATCGATAAAAATTATTTTATACACGAATCATCTTATGTTGATGAACCATGTGAAATTGGTGAAGGAACAAAAATCTGGCATTTTTGTCATATTCAGAAAAATTCTAAGATTGGAAGGAATTGTGTATTTGGTCAGAATATTAATGTTGCCAATAATGTTTCGATCGGCAACTTTTGCAAGATTCAAAACAACGTTTCGATATATGAAGGAGTAACATTAGAAGATTATGTTTTTTGCGGACCGTCAATGGTGTTTACAAATATTTTAGATCCAAAGTGTAAATATCCGCAAGTCGGCGCTCAATATTACATTAAGACTTTAGTAAAGGAAGGCGCATCAATTGGAGCTAATGCAACAATAGTTTGCGGTCACACAATCGGCAAGCATTCAATGATAGGAGCCGGTACAGTAGTAACTAAAGATGTTCCGGATTATGCTTTGGTAGTTGGTAACCCTGGTAAAATTGTTGGTTGGGTTAGCGAAGCAGGGAAGAAGTTGAAGTTTGATGAAAGTGGTATTGCATTTTGTGAGAAGTCAAAGAAGAAATACAAATTAGAAAATAATAAAGTAGAAGAAATTCAGTAAAATTTTGTTATTAATCGTGATATTATTATTCAGGTTTTTAAGAATTTCACAATCAATCGAATGGAAATTCAAATTTTTACAAGCGAAGGCACCTACAATCATAGTTTTATTAAATTTTTTGAAACTAACTTTAAACTTAATAACCAACTATTTGTTTTCCGATGTAAACCTGAAGGGGTTTATAAATATAGCGACGAATTAAAAAAAAGAATTTTATACATAAATAATAGCATCAAGTTTGTATTTTTTCTTTTCCATAAATTGATAAAAGCCGATAAAATTTATATTCATTATTTCCCAGTTGGCCCTTCTTTATATCTCTGGTATTTTTCTAAATTCTTATTAAAAAAAACCACATGGATTCTTTGGGGTGGAGATCTTTATTATTATAAGTACCGGCCAAAAACTATTCAGTCAGATGTTTATGAATTTATTAGACGAAGTATTTTTAAAAAAATTCCTAGAATTGCTTGCTTTATTAAGGGTGATTATGAACTTGTTAAAAAAAATTATAATTCAAAAGCTAACTATGTATATATAGTTTATCCCATTCCAATCGATTTTAATTATATTGATTCTTTACAAGTTCAGTTGGATACGAAAATCATAACGATACTTTTAGGAAACTCGTCGGATCCATCAAATGAACATATAGCTGTTATTAATTCTATAAAAAAATTTAAAGATTTTAATATTAAAATTATTTGTCCTTTGTCGTATGGCGGAGAAGGTGAGTATGTTAAATTAGTAGAAGAATATGGTAGAAATATTTTTGGCAATAAATTTATTGCTCTTAAAGATTTTATTCTCCCAGAAGAATATGCGAAAATTATCAAAGGAATAGATGTTGCGTTATTTCAACATCAAAGACAACAAGGATTGGGCAGTATTCTTTCATTACTTTATATAGGTGCGAAAGTATTTATTAGAGAAGAAATAACTTCATTTGAAACTTTGTCACAAATGGGTCTAAAATTATTTCCAATTGAAAAAATTAATGAATTAGATTATAATAGTTTTATTCATCTAGATAAGGAAACAAAATTAACAAATAAAAAAGTTATAAGTCGAGAATTCTCTAACGAAAATTATATCAAGATATGGAAAAATTTATTCGAAATTAAATAATGATTAAGGAATTACGGAGAAGTGATGATTAATGTAACCAAAACTTATCTGCCGGATAAAGATAAGTATAAATTCTATGTTGATAAAATATTTGACAGCGGATGGTTAACTAATAACGGGCAGCTAGTTCAGTTATTGGAGAAAAGATTGTCTGAATATCTTGGCGTAAAAAATTTAATTCTGGTTGCAAATGGAACACTAGCACTACAAGTTGCTTACAAATTATTAAACCTAAAAGGAGATATTGTTACAACTCCTTTTTCATTTGTTGCTACCACAAGCAGCATGGTATGGGAAGGGCTAAACCCGGTTTTTTCGGATATTAATTCCAATACATTTAATGTTGAAGAAACAATTCTTGAAAATACAATTACTGAAAAAACATCAGCTATTGTGCCGGTTCATGTTTTCGGCAATATTTGTAATATTGAAGCGATCCAAAAGGCAGCAAATAAATATAATTTAAAAGTTATTTACGATGCGGCGCATGCTTTCGGAGTAAAATATAAAAATAAAAGTATTGCAAATTATGGCGATGTAGTTACTTTCAGTTTTCACAGCACTAAAATTTTTCATACTATTGAAGGCGGCGCAATTATAATTAAAGATGATTCGCTCTTCGATAAAGCTAAATTGATGATAAATTTCGGAATCCCAGGTTATGATAAAATTTCTGAGTTGGGAATTAATTGTAAAATGAATGAGTTTCAGGCTGCTATGGGCCTATGCGTTCTAGATGATATTGAGATGATTTTAAGAAATAGAGAAAAAGTGTATAAAAGATATTTTGAAGCTTTTAATAAAAATGAGAAAATAAAGTTGCAGAAATTAAATACCGAGGCCACACAAAATTTCTCTTACTTTCCAATTGTTTTCGAATCGGAAGAAATTCTTTTGAAAGTAGTTGCGAATTTGAAACTGAAAGAAATTTATCCGCGCAGATATTTTTATCCTTCACTTGAATCTTTGCCTTATATTAAAAAGAAATTTAATATGCCGGTTTCTACAAGTATATCAAAACGAATTTTGTGTTTGCCGCTCTATGATAGTTTAAAAGAAAGTGAACATGACAGTATTATTAAAATATTAAATCAAAGTTTATAATTGATACTCGAAGGAGTTTAAATTGAATTCATTTTATGATGAAATTGAATTAAAAAAAATTGGGTTTAAAAATTTTGGGAGAGATGTTCGAATTAGTCGTAAGGCAAGTATTTATTCCCCAAATAAAATATCTATTGGTAATCATGTTCGCATAGATGATTTTTGCATTCTTTCGGGGAAAATTTCTCTTGGTTCATACATTCATATTTCCGCTTATACTGCTTTATATGCGAAGTATGGAATTCAAATTGAAGATTTCGTTACGATTTCGGGTAAAGTTTTGGTATATAGCCAGTCAGATGATTATAGTGGTAATTATATGACAAACCCAATGGTCCCAGAAAATTTTACAAAAGTTTCTGGCGGCAAAGTGGTATTTAAAAAACATTCTATTATTGCTGCTGGTTGTATTATTTTTCCGGCAGTTATAATTGGAGAAGGCGCAGCAATTGGTGCAATGAGTTTAGTTAACACTAATATAGAGCCTTGGACAATCAATGTGGGAGTTCCTGCAAAGAAATTAAAAGACCGAAAAAAGAAAATTCTTCAATTAGAAAAAAAAATAATTCTTTCCAAAATTTGATAGATATTTAACCGTAAAAATTTCATTTAATGATTCAAAGATTTTTTAAAGATAGTGCAGTATATACAATCGGCAATATTTTGACCAGAGGAATGGCCATATTCATGTTACCCATTTATACCCGGCTTTTATCTCCTGCCGATTACGGTGTAATAGATATGATATCAATAATCGGCAGTCTTATAAATGTTACCATAGCACTTGAAATAAATCAAGGTTTTGGCAGATCTTACAGCGAAACCGAATCTATAAAAGAACAAGACGAATATTCATCAACATCTCTTTGGTTTGTATTATTTGCTTATACTCTCTTTCTTATTTTTTCTTTATTATTTTCAAATTGGCTGAATGAAAAAATAATTGGTTCAAATTACTCAGTTACAATATTTCAGATAGCAGTAATATCAATTTGGGGAAATGGAATCTTTTTATTTCTGCAAAATCAGCTTAGATGGTATCTATATTCAAAGGAATATACAATTGTAGGTATAGTTTATACTTTTGTATCATATTCAATAACAATAGTGCTTATGCTGGTTTATAAAATTGGGGTGGTTGCAGTATTTTGGGGCTTATTGTCCGGGAATATAGCTGCTGCAATTTTAAGCTGGTACTACGCAAAGGGAAAATATAAGCTATCCTTCGTTTGGAAGAAATTGAAAGTAATGTTAAACTTTTCAATTCCTTTAGTCCCAGCAAGTGTTGGAACAATTGCATTACTTTATATCGATAGAATTGCAATAAAAAATTTAATGTCTCTTTCTGATGTTGGAATTTTTGGAATTGCATATAGGTTCTCTGCAATTGTAAGTCTTGTTCTTTCAGGATTTCAAACTGCAATGGCACCATTAATTTATCAAAATTATAAAAATGTGGAAGCACCGGCTGAGATTGCAAGGATCTTTAAATATTTTCTTCTGGCAGTATTAAGTTTTATAATAGCGTTGTCATTCTTTTCCAAAGAAGTATTAATAATTTTTACAACTCATGCCTATTTTGAAGCGGCGAAAATAATTCCTATTATTTCGTTTGCAACGCTTTTTCTGGCAATGAATATATTTACTCCTGGTTTGTCTTTAGCCAAAAAAACAAAAATTATAGCTGCGATAAATATATTTGCCGGTGTATTAAATACAGTATTAAATTACAGCCTTATTCCTCATTTCGGAATTATTGGGGCTAGTGTTTCAACTTTATTGAGTTCAATATTAACGTTTATCATATATATGAAATACAGTCAGAAGTATTTTCACGTTCCATATGAATGGCCTAAAATTATTTCAGTATTTTGCGTGGGGATGTTTTTTGTGTTTATTTTTAGATCAGTAGAAAATATGATAAATATTAATATAGTCCCTTTGATCTTATTTAAGTTAGTAGTATTACTTTTAATAATATTATTTATGATTAAGATCCTTATTGGATTTAGAAAATCAAAAGAATTATTAAAATATTTTTCTAATGTCCTTAGTAAAAAGCTTTCTAAATAAATTTAGCTTTTTAAGCTAAATTTATTTTATCTCTTGGGTTTTTATAAAATAAGATTTTAAATGAGTTATAAATTTGTAAAAATAACCACATTCTATCGGGAATATCTAAATTATTATTATTCCCGGAATAAAAATATTGTTAATAGTTCTTATAAGGAACAATATGATCATTTAATGAGTGATTGCTTTGCATGGTCAGATTTCTTTAAGAAGGAATTAACAAAACTTGGTGTTGACGCAGATGAGATAATTTACAGCGCTGAACCTATGCAGCAAGCCTGGGCTAGAGAACATGGCATTAATTTATTTGGTAAAGAATTAGTGCTTTATCAAATTCAACAGTTACAACCCGAAGTTGTTTTTATCCAGGATACAGATGTCTTTAATGGCTTATGGGTCGATTATATGAGATCAAAAGTTCCTTCGGTAAAACTTGTGTTTGGATGGTGCTGCAATCCTTTTTCACAAGATAATCTAAAGCTATATCCTAAATATGATTTTATGGCAACGTGTTCTCCTGGATTTATTGAAGAATTTAATAGAAATAATATCCGATCTATCCAACTAAATCATGCATTCGATCCATCTATCTTAAAAAAAATTGAGCAAACCGAAATTCAGAAAATAGATTTTACTTTTATTGGTTCTCTTATTGCGAGCAAAGACTATCATAATTTTAGAACTTCAATTATTGAAAATCTGATAAAGTCAAATATTAACATAGAGCTTTATTCAAATTTTGCCTTTGATCCATTGTTTAAACTATTAGCAAAAAAAAGCAGTTATGTATTAGCTAAATTTTTAAGTGGTATTGGATTAAGAAAATTTGTTATGACAAATCCTATTCTAGAAAAAGTAGCTGTATTAAATGAAATTCCTAGAAATCCAAAATATTCTGATTTATTAAAGGAAATAGTTAAACCTCCTATTTATGGGCTAGATATGTTTAAAGTATTAGCGAATTCAAAAATAAGTTTGAATATTCATGGCGGGGTTGCTGGTGATTATGCTGCCAACATGCGGCTTTATGAAGCAACTGGTGTTGGTTCTTGTCTGATTACTGATTGGAAAAAAAATCTTAACGAATTGTTTGAGATTGACAAAGAAGTTGTTGTTTTTAAAACTTCAGGTGAATGTGTTGAAAAAGTAAAATGGCTTTTAGACCATCCAACTGAACGAGTTCAAATTGCAAAAGCTGGCCAAATGCGAACGCTAAAATATCATAACTTTGAAATAAGAGCTCATCAATTAGATGAAGTAATTAGAAAAGAATTGAAAATTAAAAAATAATATTTATGATCTTTAATAGTATAAAAAAAACCTGGAATAGAAAATTTAATAAAATTAATTGGTATAATTTAAGAACAATTAAACCGGTATCTAAAGTATTCGGTCTTGATAGAGGAATTCCAATCGATAGATATTATATTGAAAAATTTTTAGGCGCAAATAAAAAATATATAACAGGAAAAGTGCTTGAAATTGCCGAAAGTACTTACAGTAAAAGATTCGATAACGGTGTTAAATCATTTGAAGTTCTTCATGTAAATAACTCAATTAAAGGCGTTACAATTATTGGAGATTTGACAAAGAAAGAATCTTTACCCGATAATCAAATTGATTGTTTTATTTGCACTCAAACTTTGAATTTTATTTATAATTTTCACGACGCCATTAAAGGTATTCATCATCTTTTAAAGCCTGGAGGAGTAGCACTGATAACATTAGCTGGCATTAGCCAGATCTCACGTTATGATATGGAACGTTGGGGAGATTATTGGAGATTCACGGATCTTTCAGCCAAGAAAATATTTTCAGAAGTGTTCGGAGAAGAAAATGTTATTGTAGATTTCTATGGAAATGTTTTATCGACAAT
>JAMCWE010000253.1:7118-9995 GCA_023475265.1 Bacteroidota bacterium | reverse complement strand
TTTTGTACAGTTTGCACTCGGTATCAACCATATTGGTAATCCTATTGCTAAAATTAAAAATGCAATACTAAGTTTTCTCCATTTAAGTATCTTGGAAACAAGGTAACTGTAAAAAACACTTCCTAAACTTATAAGTTTATTGGTTTTCGAAGACGCATTTCTACTTAAATAAGCATAATTAAAAAGAAGCGGGACAACCGTAAATGAGACTACTAATGAAGCAAATAAAGTTGAGCCGATACCGAGTGCAAACTGTACAAAATATAATTTCAGTTCACCGGTCAAAAAAACTAATGGAATAAAAATAGCGATAATCGCAAAGGTAGAAGAGAACAATGGTGTAAATATCTCTCTTGTAAAAACTGCCAACCTCTTTATTCCTCTTCCATCATAATGTTTATCAAGAAAATCAACTACAACAATTGAGTTATCAACCTTAAATCCAAATCCTATTATAAAGCTAGCAATTGTTATAATGTTCAATGAAAGACTAAATAAGAAAAAAAGTATAAATGAAAAAAGAAAGGAAAAAAGAAGCGAGGTTAGAATAATGAGCGGGTATTTTATTTTTCTAAATATGACCAGAATTACAAAGAAAATTATTATAACCGAATATATTCCGTCCCTGTATAATTCTTCTAAATCGTTGGAAATATCTTTGCTTTTATCGATTTCTTTGATAAAACTAAAATCCTTCGTAAACTTTTTCGATAGGTCAATGATTTTATTATCTACTGCATTTGAAACTTTCAGCGTATTTGCACCAGGTTCTTTGGATATATCAATAATTACCGTTTCTTTCCCATTAATTCTGTAGTAGTCGCGTTGCTCCTCATAATCATCAACTATCTTACCAATATCCTTTATTCTTATTGTTTGGCTATTGGGCAAAATTTTCACTACGTGTTCTTGTATTTCTGCCGGATTCTTTAATTCATTATTGATCATTAAATAAACTTGCTCATTTCCTTTCTGAATTTTTCCAGCCGAGAGAGAGATTTCAGATTTACCAACAGCTTTGCTAATTTCTTCATTACTAATGTTTAGCGCTCGAACCTTGTTATAATCCAAAATTATTTCTATCAGACGATCTGACCCACCTCTGATTTCAACGTTTGCAACTCCGTCAATTGCTTTAAGAGGTAATAAAACATTTTCTTTAAGATACTTTCGGACTTCGTTTGCAGAACGGTTTGCTGAAAAAGAATATGTAATGAACCCTTGTAAATTCTGAAAATCTTCGGGTATATATGAAGATACCTGCGGTGATGAAACCCCGACCGGAAGCGCTGACTTAAGGGATGCAAGTTTTTCATTGATCTCTACACGTGCAAAATTCAAATCGGTTGAAGGGTGAAAGTCTACTGAAATATTAGCCGTGCCTGTCGATGAGTTAGAGGATATCTTTTTCACCCCTTCAATCGTAGCAAGTTCAGATTCTATTGGAGATGTTAAATAAGCCTCCACTGCTTCAGGCGAAACTCCCGGCCATGAAATCGAAACTGATAATCCCGGATATTCAACTTGCGGTGTTAATTCGATAGGAAGATTTATCATCGCAATTATACCAACAACAAGCACGCATGAAAAAGACATCAATGTAGTTATTGGTCTGGAAAGGAAAATGTAAAATATTTTTTTCAATGCTTTCCAATATCATTTAATATAAAATCAGTCCAAGATTGGACCAATATCTCTAACGTATTTGGATTCTGTGTCCCTATGCAAAAGGCTACTCATCTAAAATTTTCATTTTATCACTCTCACTTTTGCATCATGCGCCAGTATATACTGCCCGTCAATAATTACATCTTCGCCACGTTCTACACCGTCAGTAATTTCTATCAACTCATTGTTCTGTTTCGATTTCATGGCCGGGAGTTTCGCCTATTTTTACGTATTTCCATTTTGCCAAATTACCCTCCACCACAAACACCAGGGGTCGTTTATCCCGTATAAGTAAAGCTTCCTTGGGTATAAGAATCCTGTTTTGCAGTTTGTTTGTTTCAATTGATACATTAACAAACATCCCGGGTTTTAATTCTTTCGTAGTATTCTGAATTTGTATTATTACCTTGCAAGTTTTAGTTTGTTCATCAATATACGGACTAATGTTCACCACTCTACCTATAAAAGTCTCTCCTGTTAGAGATGGCAATTCTATCTTTGCGCTATTTCCCACTTGTATTTTTTTTACATCATTTTCCAACACCCCGACATCAATTTTCAAAACAGAAGTGTAGAATAATTTACAAAGCTTTTGACCAGCATTAATTCTTTGTCCCTTTACTAAATCAAAATCTCCAATAACGCCGCTGAACGGAGCAGCTATTTTTGTATACTCATAATTTAGTTTTGCCCTTTTATAAGCATTAATAGCCGATGTAAGCCCGCTTTTGTTCTGAATTACTTCTTCTCTTTTTGCCCCCGTAAAAATCAATTTCATATCAAGTTCGTCTTTCAAATTATTGTATTTTATTTCATCGATTTTTCCGTTTTTATAATCATTATCTAATTTCTGAATCTGTCTCTCTATTTCGTTAATCTTAGAATTGCTTAATGAATCATGTGTCGATTCTTTCGTTAAAAATGCATATTCTACTCTGGCATCTGTAATTTTCACCTTAGTATCATTTATTGCAATCTCATATTCCCGGTCATCAAGTCCTATCAGCAAATCGTTTTTATTTACGTATTTTCCCTCATAAATATTCAGTGTATTTATTACTCCATTAATGTTTGCCGATATTTCAAGTTCTTCAGATGCCTTAATCATTCCATTCGCATTAATGTATAGTATTAGATCGCCTTTTATTATTGGTTTGGTTTTCACATCAAACACCACGTCATCAAGTCTGCCATAATTTACGCTTGCTT
>JAMCWE010000253.1:2323-7108 GCA_023475265.1 Bacteroidota bacterium | reverse complement strand
TCTAATACTATACATTAATGCGAATGGAATGATTAAGGCATCTGAAGAACTTGAAATATCGGCAAACATTAATGGAGTAATAAATACACTGAATATTTATGAGGGAAAATGCGTAAATAAAAACGATTTGCTGATAGGACTTGATGACCGGGAATATGAGATTGCAATAAATGATACTAAGGTGAAAGTTACAGATGCCTTAATCATTCCATTCGCATTAATGTATAGTATTAGATCGCCTTTTATTATTGGTTTGGTTTTTACATCAAACACCACGTCATCAAGTCTGCCATAATTTACGCTTGCTTCAGCAGTGCCGGAAGTATTGTTATTTGTCCTTGCCAGTATAAAAGAATATATCAGAATTACGATCACAATCACAACAATTGTTACAGCTACCCATAATTTAATCTTCATTCTATACTCCATTGGATTTTATTACCTTCCAAAATATTTCAACAAATTATCTTTTATTCAGCTGAGACTATATTTAGACTAATTTTCCTTTCCGAACTTCTTTTTTGAATATCTCTCCATATATGTATACAACACAGGAATGATTGTTAAGGTCAAGAATGTTGATGAAAGCAATCCGCCTACTACTGCTAGGGACAATGAAATACGTAACTGTGTCCCTGCACCAATTCCTATCATCATCGGTATCATTCCAAAAACTACAGTAAATGTATTCATTACAATTGGTCGAAAACGGTCGTGTCCGGCAGCTACAATTGCGTCGTGAACTGACAATCCTTCTTCCCTTTTGCGCATAATAAATTCTACCTTAACAACAGCATCATTATCGGCTATACCAACTAATATTATCAATCCAAGCAATGATATTATACTAATACTTTCGCCAAATATATACAGCGTTAATATGCCGCCGATTAGCCCAAGCGGTACAGAGAATAAAATAATGAATGGAAAGAGTAACGATTCAAACTCCGACGCTAAAACCATATACATTAGTAAGACAGATATTATTAAGGCGATATACAAAACGGAAAATGCATCCGTAATTTCTTCATTTACTCCGCCAACACTAATATTTTCATCCGCGGATTTCGGTAGTTCGGCTATCACGTTGCTTATTTTCTTTACCACATCATCCAATTTGGCATCTTGGAGCGATGAATAGATATATGTTATTCTCGATTGGTCTTCCCTCCAAATCTCGCTATAGTTTGTACCGAATTTATAATCGACCAAATCCTTTACTTGAATTTTTGTATTCCCTTTAGTGATATATTCATCCATTATAGTTTGTATATTATCTCTGTCGTTTTCGGGTGTTCTTAAATTTATACCTATCTTCTTATCAAAATCCGAAAAGTAAGTTACCACGTTTCCTTTAACCATATTTGTAATCTGCTCTGCAACCGTGTTAATATCAATACCATATGCAAGGCACTTACCGCGATCAACTTCTATCGAATATTCCGGCGTACCTCTGTCAAGGCCAATATGCAAATCCTTAATGCCTTCTATCTTTGCATTATTTATTTCGCTTACAATTTGTTCCGCTTTTGTGTATGCTTTATTCAAATCCTTGTTTTTAATTTTAATAGCTATATCATTTTCTAAAGGATTTATCAACATCGTATAAGAATTTTTCACATCTTTGAACCCATACTTAATTTCTTTCAGATTATGTAAAATTCTTCTAAGATTTTTCTGAACCCCGTAATAATTTTCGTATGAATCTAATTTAATATTGAGATTTGTTTTGTTAACGGTTATCTGTTCTTTGTTCAGAAAATCGAATTCGTTGACCCGCCCTATATTTGATACAACTGCTTTTACATGTGGAATTGAAAGAATCGAACTTTCAATTTGAGACGTTAATTCAGCGTTGCCTTTTAATGAAGTGCCTGCCGGGTATTCAAATTCAAGTATAAATTCTTCCTGCGCTCCTTTGGGAATAAATTCCTTTTTCATATTCATCACCGCCAATACCGTAAGCGCACTTAACGCTAATGTTATTGCTAAAACAGTCTTTTTATTTTGGAGCGACCACTCTAATAATAATTCATATTTCTCAATCAAATATTCCATCATTCTATCAACAGCTCTAAAGAAAAATTCAAGTTTTTTATTTAGAAACTTTCCGGTCTTGATGTAAAGAAAAGCAAAGACAAAGGCGAAAGATTTGAAAATTATTCTAAAAGGAAATTTTATCCAGTAGAAAAACTTTCTAATGATATTTCCTTTGTCCGGATTATCAATAAAAAATATTCCTTTCTCATAGTTTCCTGGGTTTTTGAATATCCGGAAACTTTCACGCGAATCTAGCATTGGTATTAGAGTTAAAGCAGTCACAATAGAAGCCAATAAAGCAAATGTAATAGCTAATGATGCATCCCTAAAAAGTTCGCTTACTATCCCCCGAATGAATATTAATGGTAGAAAAACTGCGATTGTTGTTAATGTAGATGCTACAACAGGCATTGCTACTTCTTGCGTTCCTTTAAGCACGGCTGCACGGTTTGGCAAACCCATATCTCTGTAGCGCGTATTATTTTCTATTACTATAATTGCATTATCAAGCAGCATACCAACGCCCGCAGCTATACCACCCAATGATATAATATTAAAATTAATCTTGAATAAGTAAAGAAGTAAAATTGTTATTGCTAAAGACGCTGGTATCGTAATGCCGATTATTAGTATATGTCTAATGCTGGCTAAAAAAAAGAATAATACAATAACCGCTAAGATTCCGCCGTAATAAATTTCTTGTTTTACATTTGATATTGCGTTCTCGATAAAGCCGGATTGATCTGAGACTATTAACAAGTTGTAATCCGGATATTCTATATGCAATTGTTCAAGGGATTCCCTAACTGCTTTGGCAATTGTAACCGTGTTGGCATCGGGTTGCTTGTAAATCAATATTCCAACAGCTTCGTTGCCGTTATAGCGCGTTAAACCTTCACGCTCCTTAAAATTCTCTTTTACAACGGCTATATCTTTAATGTGTACAGAGCTTCCATCACTGTTTTTTCTAATTGCGGTTTCTTCAATATCCCTAATACTATTATACTCCCCAAGCGTTCTTAATGAATAGCGGAATAACCCCTTCATTATGGTACCGGCATTCAAATTTAGATTTGAGGACTTTAGAGCATTTGCAACATCATCATAATTCAAATTAAGCGAATTCAATTTGTTTGGATCCACTTGTATTAGAATTTCTCTTTCAAGTCCTCCTGTAATTACCGCCTGAGCAACGCCTTCGATTTGTTCCAATCTTCTTTTAAACACAACTCTCCCAGCTTCCTTAAGATCAATAAGTTGCTGAATATCTTCTTGAGGTGAATTATGATCCACGTACTCGATACTCGGTGCTTGATACTTGATACTTTTTGATACTTCCCCTTTTGGAGAACGGGAGGGGGCAAGTACCAATGTCATTATTGGGGATGAAGAAGGGTCTGAACGGATTATTGTTGGTCTACCTGCTTCTCTTGGCAAAGCGAAACTCATGTTATCAAGTTTTTCTCTAAGTGAAAGAAGAGCGTATTTCATATCAGTTCCCCAAACAAAATCAACAGATATTACTGAAATCCCTTCTTTAGAAACCGATGTTATTTTTTTTATACCGCTAACAGTTCCTGCGGCAGATTCAAGAGGTTCTGTTATTTGCTTTTCAACTTCTTCGGGCGTTGCGCTCGGAAGAGCTGTTTGGATCATTAAATGAGGAATACTTACATTTGGAAGTAAATCAACACCTAATCTAGTGAAAATGAAAAGACATAATAAACCAATGGCAAAAAAGAATACTGTTATTGTTATTGGGCGACGAACTGATAAGACCGACAAAGGCACAATGCATACTCAATATTATTTTGTATTAGTTCAATCTCAAAAGGCATCCTTTGTAACTTAAACATTTTTTGACCGATGAACTTGTTTTCTTGCAGAACAACTTATTTTCTAACTAAGTTTTCTCAAGCAGTCAACTTAAGTAAAATAATAAATTCATAAGAACTCTTTTATTATTTTTTCAATTGTTTTCGAATTAATGACCCCTGAAATCATTTTATCATTGATTATTAATGTAGGCGTTCCAGTTATCTTATACTCTTTTGCAAGTTGAACATTTTTTGCAATTATATCTGCGGTTTCTTCATGATCAACACATTTTTGAAATTTTCCAATATCTTTAATGCCGATTTGCCTGGCAACTTCAGTAAAGTTGATGCTGTTCAATTTGTATTGATTTCTCATAAGCTCTTTATGATACATATCAAAGTAATCTTGCTTACTTGCACATTCAGCAGCTATTGCCGCACGGTATGCCAATGGGTGAATGTTTAACGGAAAGTGATAGCGTATAATTTTAATTTTATCATTATACTTTGATTGTATTGTATCTAAAGTTGCATCTAAAGTATTGCAATATGGACACTCATAATCAAAAAATTCAATTAAATAAACTTTGGGACTATTAGTATCTATTTTTCCGTCATGAGTAATTAGTTCTTTCCAATTATCAACACTACTTATATTAATGGTTTGATCACCAGTCAAAAATTCCTTACGTACTATTAAAAAAGTTACTATCAAAGCACATATAACTAAGATACTAGTGAAAATATTATCAATTTTAGCTTTCATAATCCGACCATTTTTTTAGTAATTACAGGAGTGAATAATTATTTTTTTTCACTATCAACCGACTAAAACAAAAAGTTGACCTATTAGTAATCGAAAATGCCAATTATAATTCAAAATCGCCATAATACTTCCAACGTACAAGAAGCGATGGCAAATAGAATT
>JAMCWE010000253.1:0-2313 GCA_023475265.1 Bacteroidota bacterium | reverse complement strand
TCATTTGGGATTAACCAAAGCGCCAGCCAAAAGTACGGCATCAGACGGATTAAGAAATCGAGACAATTCATTTTTTGAGGAGTTGCTTTTTAGCTCCCCTTTTATTTTTTCTCGGTTAGTAGTGATTTTTTTTCTAATTTATACCTCACAATCGATTGGATACCCAGATCATCAGTTTTGATTCCATAAGCAAAATTTTTACTAATTATTTTAATCACAGTTTTATCAAGTATCGGAATTGTACTTATTAACTTTCCTTGGTTATTAAAAACATAATATTTATAACTTCTATAGTCTTTTTCGTTTACAGCAACCCATATATTATCATTATCAGCGATAATAAAATCATCAAAAAACGGCAGATATTTTGGCAAAGGCATCTTTGATTTTTCTACATCTTTTTGACGTAAGTAATCATAGTTTTTTAACTCATTTTGCCATAGTTTATCTCTAATAAAAATTCTCTCAATTTTATAGCTTATTTCATTTTTCTTTTTGCCATAAAGATCAATTGCTGTTATCTTAAAATTATTAGTTTCAGCATAATAAATAATTCCATCTTTGTTTAGACAAATTACTGGAATCCTTCCAAACGGCATTCTAGAAACCATAAATCCCCCACCGGAAGAAACCACCAATCGCTCTACATCCTCTATTTTTACCACTGGGTCTTTCTGAATAAGTGTTCCTTTACTATCAATTCTATAAAGCTTAGAATAACGTTTTTGAGTTAAATCATTTTTTGAATAAGATGTGTTATAAATAATTAAAAATTCTTTGCCATTATTCTTTGGGAGCCATAATCCAGTAGAACCAGAATATATATTTCCAATAACTCCCGGCTGATCAGGTTTGTTTTCAATTGGAGGTAACTTAATTGTTTTAATTGGGGAATCAAATTTTCCAGGTGCATATATTGTAATTCTATATAGACTTCCATCATATACAACTAAGGAATCTCCTTTTGTTATTTTAATACCCCATATATATTGGAATTCACCCGGCCCTTTCCCTTTTCTACCTATTTTTCTTATAAATTTCCCATTGGAAGAATACAAATGAATACACGTATTAATTTCATCATTAATATATATTTGTCCCTTGCCATCAATTTGCACTTCATTAATATTCCCAATGTCGCTACTATTAATAACTAAATCTTTCTTTAAGTTTATTTTCGAGTTATTCTGTAAACTCATACAAATATATGAACTAAAAAATATTAGATATGTGAAAACTAATTTGTGAAAACAATAAACCATATGAACCTCATAAATATTTAATATTTCAAGTAAGAAAAATCATGGGTCCTAATCCCTTTTATAAGGGTCGCCTTTCGTTTTATTTAAAGACAACCCATATAAAAGCATCAATCAATTATCAATATAATTAATTGCACCCACATCCGCCAGAATTGGCTCAACAACCTCCATCACATGTACAGCAACCTCCCCCTCCACAACATTGGTTTTTCTGAACTGCATAGTTAACATCATTTAGGAACAAGAAGCTTCCTAAAAAAATTATTAAAGTAGCAATACTTCTTATCATTAAGTGTTTCATATCTCACCTCTTTTGGTTTTGTTTGTAAATTATTACTGTTATTTTATTTTGCCCGGCACCTGGGCATTTTAGTTTCTTTTTCTAACTACAAGAACAGAAAGAAAAAGTAGGAAAGTATTTCTCATTACCATCCCCCACCCAAATTCACTCTTAAGGGTACTTCCAAAGCACCCGCAATCAACATTCAAATCAATAGCCGTTCCATAAATACTAAATACAAAAAAGCCAGAGAATAAAATGGCTGCTGCTAACAAAACTTTCTTTGTTTGTATTTTGAGAAGCAACATTAATCCAAGAACAATTTCAATCATTGGCAAAAATGTTGCCGTAATTTTTAACAAATTCTCATCAACCTTAAATACGGCTTTTATTGTTTCTACCATAGGGGTGGAGTCAATAATCTTGCTAACGCCTGAAAAAAGAAGAACTATGCTGATTCCATAATAAAGAACAGCATAGACGTAGCGCAACGAAAGGCATTGCTTTAATTTTTCTAAACTTACAGCGCTAAAAATTAAGGAGGTCATCAGTTCCCGTAATGTCCACATGCAAAAGTAATTCTAGAATAACTTTTCCGCATGAGTATAAGTATACTCATTTTTAAAAAATGAGTATACCTAATCATTATAGGTAGTCCGATTTAACACTTATTTTTTCGGAGGGGGGGGTAGTATTTTTACAGTATTCGACAAAATCTGCGTTTTTAGGCACATACAATTTCTGTCTTATAATGGTACGATGACCCCCTTA
>JAMCWE010000146.1 GCA_023475265.1 Bacteroidota bacterium | reverse complement strand
CGGCAGCGTCATTGTAAATATTATAACATAAAAAATTAAATTGCGTCCTTTAAATTCAAGCTTAGATAAAGCGTATCCAACCATTGAACCGAAAACCAAAACTCCAAAAGTAACTGCGGAAGAAACAAATAGACTGTTGATAAATGACCTTCCAATCGGAATCTTACTTAACATTTGACTATAGCTGTCAAAAGTTAAACTTGTGGGAATGAAAGTAAGATTTCCGATCTGATTTTCCGGAGATAATGACGCAAGAACCATCCATATAAATGGATATAAAAAGATTAACGCTCCGGCAATTAGTAATATGTAGAAGATAATTCTTTTCATGAATTCATTTTTCTCTTTCAACAAATTTTTTCTGAATTGCAACAACACTCAAAATTAATAGAGCAAAAAATAATCCAAGCGTTGCCGAATATCCCATATGATAATAAAAGAATCCTTGCTTATAAATATAAAGCACTGCTGATAAAGTGCTGTTTAACGGTCCTCCGCCGGTCATAATGTAAGGTTCAATGAACAAAGAAAAACCGCTGATTGTTGAAAGAACAACAACCATAAAAATAGTCGGGTTAATTGTCGGCAATGTTATCTTAAAAAACTTTTGCAAATGTGTTGCACCTTCGATGTCTGCTGCTTCATAATAATGCGGCGGCACAGTTTGAAGTCCGACCAAAAATAAAATTACATATAAACCAACATTCTTCCACGTTGCCATTATTGCAATCGAAGGCATTGCCCACGCTGGATCCACAAGCCAGCCAATTCTACCAATTCCCATTGCAATAAGAATTCTGTTTAATAAACCGGTATCAAATCCGTATAACTGCTGCCAGAGAATTGTTACAACAACTCCTGATACAATTACCGGAAGGAAAAAAGCTGCTCTGAAAAATCCTCTAAATTTTATTTTTTGATTTAACACTTCAGCAAGTAATAATGCAATTACAATCTGCAGCGGAATATGAATGATTAAAAATATTATCGTGTTTATTAATGATTGTAAAAAAAATTTGTCCTGGAAGAGTCGAATATAATTTGTTAGTCCGATGTACTTCATCGGCGAAATAATATTCCATTTATTAAAAGTAAGAACAATCGAAAATACTACAGGAAAAGCAATGAACAACATAAAATGAAGAATGTACGGAGACACCAACAAATACGGTACAAGCTTTTTACTTTTCATTTTTTATTCTTCATTTTAAATAAAGCAAATTAACTTGTTTAGCTGCTTCATGAATTGCTTCAGCAGGAGTTTTTTTTCCATAAATTACACACGATTCATACTCCTGGGAAATAATATCAAACACTTCGGTCATATTCGGATACGGATCTGTTCCTTTCACAAACTTAGCTTGCTTTGCAAACTCAACCATCTTAGGATTTTTCTTAAAGTAATTTGCAAAGAACGAATCTTGTTCTAAATCTTTTCGTCTCGGCAACTGATTTGTAAATTCCAAAAGTTTTAAATCATTTTCTTTATCAATCATGAAATGAATGAAGTCCCACGCAAGCTGCGCATTAGGGCAAGTTTTAAATATCACAATATTTTTCGGATCACAGTAAGTATAAACCGGTCCGGTATGATTGTCCGGAACCGGCATATGAATAAAATTATATTCAAATCCTTTTGGTTTAAATTTTTCCGAATGTGCAATTTCCCATGGACCAGTAAATCTTGTTGCGATTATTCCGGAGAGAAACACATCCTGCCTTGCGGAAAGTCTTTCTTTAGCGAAATAATTATGAGTATAAAGATTTTGTAGAAATGAAAATACTTCGACCGCATATTTATTATCGAATGCTGCTTTATCGTTCTTTACAAGCGGAGCTCCGTTGGAAGCAGCAAGGTAAAGAGGATAAAAATCAAAAAACCTTTGCCACCAAGTTACAAGCACTTCGGAATAACCAAACCATTTAGTAACATATCCATCTGAATTTGTATTTTCTTTTTTAAACTTCTCTGAAGCAGAATCAAATTGACTGTAATCTTTTGGCGGTTCGTTCAATCCTAAATTTTTAATGATATTAGAATTATAAATCAGCATAATCGGATTTATCTTCCAGGGTATTTGATAAATATGTCCATCCGTGCTGGTCACTTCTTTTATAACGGCACTATCGCAGCGAGTATAAATAAAATCTTTAAAGCCTTTCAATGTATCTAAAGCAACGAGAACACCCGCTCGCGCATAATCTTCAACATCGCCTTGCCACATGTTTGAATAAATATCCGGTGTAGTTTTTCCAACAACAGCAGCTAAAATTATTTCTTCGCTCGATTGTCCTTCCGGTACCGGCTGAAAAGAAATTTGTTGAGATTGATGTCCTTTATTCCACGCGTTAACTATATATTTTGCAAACTCAATCTCTTGCGTATTATTGCTCGACCAATAAAGAAGATGATTTGGATTTCTTTCATTCCTCGAACTGCACGAAAACTGAACGAGAGTAAATAAAATTATAAAAGAAATTCCCGGTAATTTTTTTAACATCAATAAATCTAATTTGATTTCACAATTAATAATAGTTTAACTAATAACATTAACATTGGAATAGCATTTCAAATGATTCTTCATTTTATTCCCACGATTGCCAAGAATAATCTATTGAAGGATAAGCAGGATGAGGAAATGTTCCTCCTTTTTTGACAAAATAGAAATCAATTGCACGCGGATTATTTGAATCCTGCACTTCAATTTCATCAAGAACTTTTTCGTTAATCTGAACTTTATATTTCTTCTTAAGCTGCTGAAGCTTTCGAAAAATTTTCTCCATTAGTTCCTGCTTTTTATCATTATTTTTATTTTTAACAGAAGTTGGAAGTTCAATATTAAGCCCTACAGTATTTGCAAGATTATCTCTCACAACTGCATAAACAATTTTATCTTCCCACCAATTCACCTGCTGCTGAACAATCGGCAGATTCTGAAATCCTCTTGAATAAGCCGAGCTCACAAGTAAATGGTCTCTAACCATTTGCCAAATTAATTTTTCAAGTGAAGCAGAAAAATTATTGAAACTAGTTTCATCAAATTTTAAATATTCGTCTCTCAATTTGTACCAATTCAAAAAATCATCAAGAGAAAGATTATTATTATTCAGCTTAACTAAAGTCATTTTACCAAATTGATCTCTTGAAAGAGTATCAAGGTTTTTTAATTCTTTTTTCATTCTGTCATCTAGTTTCCATGAATCAAATTTATTTTTTGGAAGAACAAAATTTCCCATATAAGATCGCAAAATATCAAAAGCTTTTCCTTGAATCACGGGATTATGTTCAAGCATTAAAGTCCTTACATATAAATCTGATTGCTCATCTGATTTATTTAGCTTTAAAGAATTTTCTGCATCAGCTTTTTCTTTCTCAATTTCTGTTTGAGTAGTTATCACGTTCTTCCAAACATCAATAAGTTTTACGATATACCAGCCGTCAGGGCCATGTATTGGCGATGAAACTTCTCCAACTTTCAAACTATCAACTACATTCAGCATTTCAGGATTTCTCATCCGCATTTTGAATTTATCCATGTGCAACGATCGCTGATCTATTTTGACTGAATCTTTCAACTGTTCATTGAATAAAGAATCGAATGAAATATTATTTTTCAAACTAACCAAATAATAATTTAGACTATCTTTATCAGGTGCAAATAACCATTTTATATTATAAGTAATTTGCTTTTCAGCTAATGCCTGATCGATTTCAGTGTTTGAAATTTTTATTTTATTGAAAATATCTTTATAAAACATTTGATTGCTAGCAAGATCACCTTCAATTGCCGAAAGCAATTCTTTAACTCTTGAAGAATCACCATAACCTTGTGTATAACCTTCCATGGCTAAGAGTTTTTCATCTATCATGTACTTTAAATATTTCTGCTTAGAATCTTTTTCTCGTTTTGTAAAAGCCGGACCGAATTCATAGCTAGATAAAAATTCTCTTACCGAAATTTTTTTGTTTCCCACTTTTGCTAGAACAATATCACCTTTTGCTGTATGATAAGCATTATCAATATCAATCTTGGAAGACGAATCTTTCTTTGAGCCCGCGTAAATAAGATTGCTTGCCAGAAAAAATATCTGAATAATAATTGCAATTGAAAAATTAAAACCAATTCGCTTCATTTAATCAAATTAGAATTTTATACTTACTGAAAATACATTTACGTTGTTTAATCTTCCAAAATCTCTATAGGCATAATCAAACTTAACAATATCGGAACTAAACAACATTTTTGAATTCAATCCAACCCCGAAAGAAAGCCCCCCTTCGCCATCAACTAAAAAAAGCGATTGATAACCAGCGCGAAGGAATAAAAACTCTTTATAGGAAAATTCAGTTCCGACATTCATGCTTTCATAGTTATCGTTTGGATGTAATGCGTCAACAGCAACTGTCCAGCGAAAATCATCAGTTTTAATTGCGTTTGTTGAAA
Organism: Bacteroidota bacterium; assembly: GCA_023475265.1. Lineage (GTDB taxonomy): Bacteria > Bacteroidota > Ignavibacteria > Ignavibacteriales > Ignavibacteriaceae > FEN-1297. Next base: position 5,531 of record JAMCWE010000146.1, on the reverse strand, counting down.
CTCCAATTCTAAACAATAACGGTAAGTTCCATGAATCTAAATCGATGCTGTAAGGAATTTGATCGTTTGTTCCAAGTTGGGCAGGATCAACACTGCTATAAGTTCTGGTATCAATTCCTTGTAATTTCATTGATGAACCGAAATTTGAAATTGAAGCGCCAATTACCATACCTCCAAATAAATCTGTTCTAAATTCAGTTCCGGCATCAATGGCAAATGCGCTGCTTGACATGTGCCAGATACTTTCCTCAATATATTTTGCTGTGAATCCAACTGAAAATCTATCAGTAAAACTTCGGGCATAAGAAATGCCGACTGCAATATCACCTGCGCTAAAATATTCTCCTGTACCTTCCGGTTGATCAACGGTTCTTACTTTTTCGTCAGGCATTGAAAGAGAAGTAAAGCTAAATCCTAAAGTTCCGAAATCTTCTAACGGCAAAACAAGAGCTGCATAATCTAAATTAGTTTGTGCAAGCCATTGAGTATGAACTACATCGATTTCATATTGATTTAACTTAGCTGCACCCGCAACATTCCAATATAAAGAAGTTGCATCGTTAGCCATGCTTACATATGCCCCGCCCATTCCATTTGCAGTTGCGCCAATTCCGATCTCCAGAAAAGTTGCGGCAGTAGTACCAACTTTGGATAAATTTTTACTTTGTGCAAAAATTAATGGCCCTGTAATTAAAATTATTAGACTAATTATTTGTAAAATTTTTGGCTTCATAAATACCTCTTGATCATTTCTAGTTCGCAAAATTTTTTCATTTTATAATTGCGAATCTGCCGATTTTTTGTCCGAGCGAACCTGCATCAACTTGGAAGATGTAAACACCAAAAGCAATATCCATCCCATCCTTAGAAACAAGATCCCATGGTTCCTGGCCATTAGTTAAATTGCTGTTATGATAAATTGTTTGAACCAAGTTTCCGCTAATTGTATAAATTCTAATCGTACATTTTGCAGGAAGATGAATAAAATATACTCGCCTTTCACCTCTACCAACTTGTTGAGAAGTTGGCTCCCATGAAGCTGCAGCTGCATATGGATTTGGTACTACGGCAACATCATTCAAGTCTTGCATGAATTTTGATTTATCAAAGTATGCAGACTTAGTTGTAAATTGAAAATATTCTCCATTCCTAAATGGTTTTGTTGTAACGATTTTAAAAACATCGCCAGGCTGAGGAGGCTTTTGATTTGCCGAAGCAATTGAAGTATCCATCAACAGAGTAAACGACCAGCCTACATGCCTGTTTAGATTACTAGTTACTCGTGCACCTAAAGAATCGCCGGCAATAATGAAAATCGCATCTCCAGCATCGAGCAAACCATTATTATTTAAATCTTGAAAAATGAACTGCATATGCGGAATATTATCAGTAATATCTTTTACAAAAATATTAGTAACCTCCGGCTGTGAAAACACAGTTGCTGGATAAGAAGTGTCACCTTTTCCAGGTTCAGTAAATTGAATTTCAAAATCAGCCGGGAAATTAACATGCTGCCCTTGATAAGAAGCAGCGTATCTCGAATCAAAACCAACTTGAGTTATATAATTGCTGCTTCCGGTTTTCCATCCGGTATTAGCTTGATCTACTGTTATAGAAGTATCATTAATTAATCCCAAGCTCAATCCTTCGACAACTGATGTTTGAAGTTGACTGCCATCGAATTGTGTGTAAGGAATTAATGTATCTCCAGTAGAAAAATTTATTAAAGCATAAGATGGATTTGGATTGTCATGGAAAGGAGTATTCTCCTTAAAAACAACACGATAAGTATTAAAATTCTTAACCGAATCCGGATTAAGAACATTTATATTTAGGGAACCGGTTCCAGGACCGCTTGCATTATAGTTACTAACATCCGGCGGTACGTAACCGGCACTTGGAGCGGTTGGAGTAATTACGGCTGTATTAACATCAGTAGTAACTTTTCCATTAATATCAACTTTGATTATTGCAGTTGTTTCCGAAGGAGGAATACCTTCAACTTGGCCTGCAATGTTTGTAGTTATAAATCCTTTATCATATGCAACCACTGCATAGTAATAAGTTTGTCCGTTAACAACGTTGGTATCGATAAAAGAATGTTGGAGCCCGGTATCATTTCCCAAATCAAACATTGCACCGTTAACGTTTATCGGGAACAAACCAGTGACACCATCTTTTAAATCGAATTGAGCAATTGGTTTTCTAAAAGTTGCTTTACCATAAGCGTCGGTAATTACCTGGTCTTCAATAAAATTTGGTTCGGTAGATCTATAAATTCTGTAGCCTTCAAAATTTATCCTCTGATAAAAAGCATCAAATGTATGCTCTGCTCTGCTATCCCAATACAAAATTACTTTATGATCACCAGGTATTGCTGTAACTATTGGCTTGTCAGGCGGCTTTGCAAAATTATATGTTGCATTATAAATTGATTGAATAGTTTTCTTTCTTCTGAATAAATCATTCTGATCAATTCCAAATAATAAGGCCATAGAAAAACGTTCTGTTGCACCTGTTTCTTCCAACTGTCCTTGCTGCATGGAATATGTATTTCTTCCATCCATATGAAATAAATAACTTGAAAAGAAATTTCCTAGATTAACTCCAACGAGCGATTGTCCGTGCGGTGAAGGTAAAGCTGAAAGAGCTTCCCAATTTCTCTCATCATTATTAAGATCGTATTTATGAACAGCAAAGATTGCAAAGCCAGTTAATCCTAATTGATCGGATTCGTCTTTATCAAGGATACCAAAATCCGGTTCACCTTGATCAGGCTTTAAATTTCCTTCAGTTCCGTCAGGATCAGGGCCCGGATAATTAGGACTGAACGGTCCTAAACCATCACTACCAACATCATCATGTTCAGGATTCCAATTTCCGTTTTCGTCTCCTGGCCACCAAAGTAGATTTTTAATTGCAGGTACGTCATCTAAAGATTGATAGTTAAAATAACTTAGAAATAGTGAAGTATCATGAGTTGCAATAAAAGCAGCTTTAACACCGCCTGGAGCTACTGGGTGAACATTATAAAGTTTTTCAAGTTTCGACGCATAGGGAGATGTTGCTTCAAAGATAGGACCATGAAGTTGAGGATAACGCGGCCAAGTTTCTGCCGGATCGTCTCTTGTCTCATCTATCATTCCATCATGATCATTATCTATATTATCATAATCAATTCCTGGGCTCTCTAGAAATGCATAACCGGCATATCCAACCGGGCTCCAGTGACCAGGACTACCGTAAGCAACAGTCGACCACGAATAAGAAATGTTAAGAGTTTGGTCATAGTCCCCAGCATTATTTGAAGAATTATCATGTCCGCCAATTCCCCAGTCAACGTATTGTGCAAACAAAGATTTAGGATAATCAGTTGTACCCATATTTGTTATTTCATAATACCAAAAGATTACATCTTCAGCTAATACCTGCGACCATTGAAATCCTCTTCCATGCACTTGCATTGCCAAACCGCCGCGGGTTGTATCGTCTGCATCCGGATAGAATTTATATTTATTTATATAATCTCTATCCATGTTATCATCAAACACAAAGTAAGATTCCAGGTCAGCATTTCTAATTCCTTTACCAAAAAAACCATCCCACTGTCCGTTCCAATCTGATGGTCTATCAGGCCATGTTGTTGGCCAGGTTGTTTGATCATCACTTCTTGCAACGCTTGATTGATTAGGATTAGCATAGCCAGGCAGCGGCCACCAGCCGTATGTTATGCCTGTTGCAGGGTTGTATCTTGTATATTCATAATAATTAGTTTCTAACGGATGAAAAACATTTCCTTTATTATCTTTTGCTTCCGCTTGGACAATAACGGCAACACCATCTACATAAGTATGATTTGTTCCTTTTGGCCAAACTCCGCTTAACGTAGGTTGATTTTGCCAGTCGGCTATTTCACCAAAATTGTAAAAAACAGTTTGAACTAAATTACCATCCATCATTCCCATTTTTGTATAAGCGTAATTGCCTTTGTTTTTATCTACAATTTTTTGGGCAAAGTTGTTTGTAAAGAATAACAGGAATAATCCGGTAAATAGATAAGTAAATTTTAATAACCAAAAGTTTTTCACGACTGTTACCTTATAAAATTCATTTATTAAAAATCAATTGAAGCGCCTACTAAAATTTGTCTAGGCGCAGAATAAAAGTCTGGCCGAGTAAAGAATTGTTGAATAGTATTTACACCATGTGGTGGTGATTGAGGCCTTGTCTCGTCCAAAGTATAACCAGCTCTGCCGGTATCAGTAAAAACATCAGGTTCATTTGGCGTATCAAAAAGATTATAAACTTTTGCGAATACAGATAAGTTAGTTCCAAATATTTTAAAATATTTAGTGAAGTAAAGATCAACATTAAAAAACGTTGGTTTGTTGGCGCTGTTCTCTAAACCAGTTCTTTGATTTTGATATGAAGGAGTGTACGGAAGCCCGGAACCAAGCTGACCAACAGCACTAATTATATAATCATCCGGATTGCCAGCAGTTACTGTAAAATTAAGCGAATGTCGTCTATCCCAATCTAAAAAAACAAGCTGTTTATTGGGTTCAATAGGTGGCGTAGCTTGGGATAAATTGTAAGCAGCATTTGGATCGGATGCGTCACCTTTTGCTACTTGATAAGTATAATCTATGCTTGCGCCCAATCCACCAGTAAATCTTTTATCAAATGAAACTGTAAATCCGGTAACGGCTCCGTAATCAGTATTTATATATTCGGCAAATTTTTTGAAATTGTTTTTTACAAAGAGAGCAACTCCCATTAAGTTTCTAATATCTTTATAATAAGCCGTAACATTTACACCGATCTCAGAAGTTAGTTCCTGTTGTAGACCAATTTCATACATAACTGTTTCTTGTGGTTTGAGATCAGCATTTCCAATTGTATTGCCTACAAATTCCGGATAATTACCAGTGAGAGGAATTCTGAAATTCGGATTTTTATAAAGATACTGGTATGGCGGCACCTGAAAAAAATGTCCATATGAAATATGAACTGCGCCTTTAGCACTTATGGGATATGAAATTCCTATTCTTGGACTAATTTGATATTTTGTTGATGCTTTATGAAAATAACCGCTTGGAAAAGGCGGCGATAATGAATCAAGCACTGAAATATTATCGGGATTATTTAAAACTTGCCCATCCGGTTGAAAATAATCAAACCTTACTCCAACATTAACAATTAAATAATCCAATTCAATTTTATCTTGAAGATAACCGGCTAATTGATATGGATGATTTTTATAAACGTTATAATCAAAGTCTCCAAGCTTTGGCATCTGCGGCTTGTATCCGGTTGAAGCATCGACTAAAACTTGAAAGTCCTCGTAGGAAAGAGTATTCATATCAGCTTCAATTCCGCCTTTCAATTCATGCACATCATTTATCTGAGATGTAAGATCAGCTTTAAAAGTGTATGTGCCGGTATTATGTGAGAAATGCCAATTTTGTGTTCCGCCGGTATATAAAGCATTGCCACCAACCTGAGAGAATCTGTCTATTGTAACATATCTT
>JAMCWE010000259.1:7565-10011 GCA_023475265.1 Bacteroidota bacterium | reverse complement strand
ATTGAAAACGCAAAATATATCGGAGCGATTATTGGATTAACGATTGGCTATTTTATTAAGTACCAGCTTGACAAGAAATTCGTTTTTCAAAGAGGTGATGGAGAATGAAAGTATTAATTACCGGAGGTTCAGGATTTCTCGGGATCAATATTGTCCGTTATTTGCTTAAAAAAAATTATGATACCAGAATTATTGATATACAAGATTTTGATTATCCGGATGTGAAAGAGAAGGTTGAAATTGTTATTGGAGACATTCGGATAAGTAGAGATGTAGAAAAGGCTTTGAATGGAATTGATATTGTTGTGCATACAGCGGCAGCGTTGCCCCTTTATTCAAAAGAGGAAATCTTTTCGACCGAGATTGATGGGACGAGATTATTGTTGCATGCATCCAAAGAGAAAAACGTAAGTCGATTTGTCCACATATCTTCTACAGCTGTATATGGAATTCCAGATCATCATCCTATATTCGAGACTGATAAACTTGACGGCGTCGGTCCGTACGGGCAAGCAAAAATAGAAGCTGAAAGAGTTTGTGAAGAATTTCGAAGAGCCGGAATGTGTGTCCCGATCCTTAGACCAAAATCATTTATAGGGCCTGAAAGACTTGGTGTATTTGCTTTATTATATGACTGGGCGCAGACGGGTCATAATTTCCCAATGATTGGTAAAGGAAACAACCGGTATCAGTTGTTGGATGTAGAAGATCTTTGTGACGCGATCTTTAAGTGTATGATATTAGATGAAAGAGTAGTAAATGATACTTTCAATATTGGGGCTAAGGATTTCACCACAATGAAAGAAGATTACCAATCCGTGCTTGATTATGCAGGACATGGGAAAAAAATAATTGGATTACCTGAAAAACCAATTATATGGACATTGAGGTTTTTGGAAAAATTAAAACTTTCGCCTTTGTATAAGTGGGTCTACGAAACTGCCTCAAGAGATTCTTTTGTGTCTATAGAGAAAGCGGAAAAACTTCTTAACTACAAACCTAAATATTCGAATAAAGATGCTCTGCTAAGGAATTATAAATGGTATTTAGAGAATTTAGAATCATTTAAGGACCTTACTGGTGTCAACCATCGAGTTCCATGGAAACAAGGAATACTAAAATTTGCTAAGGTGTTTTTTTAACTGCTTGATAATTAGACGACCGTTTTTGTTTTAGTTCTAGAATGAATGTGACAATTCAAGTAAAATAAATTTATGAATAGTTATAAGTAAGAAATAATAATATTGATGAACATGTTCATCGACTACAATTATAAAAGAATAAAATGAGAATGATGATACAAGAAAAGACTATCAATCATATTCCTTTGATAAGTAGAAAAACAAGCTGGTTAAATATCGATTCATTTTGTAATGCTATTAAAATATAAAAACATATTTAAACAAATTTCGCTTGGAATATTAGGATGCATCGGGGCAAGTATTATCTTACTTATTACCAACCTTCACGGTGCCGGTACAACGCCGGACTCCGCTGCTTATATATCTGCCGCAAGAAATTTAGCGGACGGTCATGGTCTCCTCACCTATAATGGATTACATTTAATTGTCCAGCCGCCTCTTTATCCAATCATGTTGGCTATAATAAAAAAAATTTTATTCATAGATCCGTTAATATCGGCGGGTTATGTTAATGCTCTTCTTTTCGGCTTGATAGTTTACCTATCCGGATTATTATTGTTAAAGTACTTGAATTCATTTGCGCTGGTATTTTTAGGAACTATCTCGATTCTGATTTCATTTGCACTTGTTCAAGCTTCGTTGATGGCATTATCAGAACCGCTATTTATATTTCTTGTGCTTCTATTTCTATATTATTTTGAATCATATATATCAAAGCATGACTTTATTTCTCTTTTCCTTTTCTCAATTTCGGCAGCCTTGGCATGTATTACCCGTTACACCGGTGTCATAATCATTTTAACTGGTATTATATGCATCCTTCTTTGGTCGAGGAATAATAATAAAGAAAAGTTTTGGCATTCGCTTATCTTCTTGCTTATCACTGTTTTACCTATCACGATGTGGGTTATCAGAAATTATATTCTTTCAGGCACTCTTGTTGGACAAAGAGCTGCATCTTCATATACTCTATTTGAGAATCTTAATTTTTTCTACAACACTGTTCTTCCCTGGTTTTTGCCGTTGAATTCAAAATGGATCTATTTTATTTCTATTTTATTAATAGTAGCGATCTGTTTTCTCTTCGGATTAGATGCGGCAAAATCTTCGAACAAAAATGCAATAAAATTAATCGGTCCAAGTTTGCTCTTTGTATTATTCTATACCGGGGTCATTGTTATTTCATCAACCACAACAGCATATGACCAGATATCCGATAGATTGCTTTCTCCGATTTTTATCCCGATAGTTTTCATTTTGTTTTTTATCTTCGATAAAATTCACAGTTGGATAACAAAGTTTTT
>JAMCWE010000259.1:0-6995 GCA_023475265.1 Bacteroidota bacterium | reverse complement strand
TGAGTATGCTCTATTTTTGTTTTCTTTCAAAAAAATTCCCTTTCAATATTCACTTTTAGAACAAACTCATCCAGTAGATACATAACTACTGCTTTTTTCAAAACCCGTTGTTGAAGCGGCATTTTTACTTAATGTACTTCCTTTCCTGTTTGGATTAGTTCCTTGCCTATACAGATAAAGAACACAATCTTTTATTACACAGTCTCGGACTTGCTTCTTTTCGTACCCGGAACATTCCAAGCAATGTTTTTTGATCGCTTTCAGAGGAGTAAGTTTCATTTTTCATCTCCAATGGTCTTATACAATATTATTGGTATTAGTGCTTGTTTTATCAACATCTCATTATCTTGGACGAGTTGGACGACATTTATTTTGTTTCGCTCTATGGATTGAAAAAAGTCGCGTCCATCTCGTCCACTTTTTCCGCCTCACCTAATCTGATGTACCTTTCTATACCGGATTTTCTTTCCACTATTTTAATTCCCTTGATCTTAGCGGCTTCCTTCAACCACCTGGTAAATCTTACTAACTGCATTTCTGAGTATTCTTCATACACCTTTTTGAAATTCTCAAAAAGTTCTTTCTTCAAAAACTCTTTCCCGATTTTTATTTCAGCGAAAAATTCAACAAACTCCTCGCATGTTGAGTCAATCATCTTTTTCTTTTCAAGATTAACATGATTACACTGGATAAGTCCTTTACTTAAATAAAGCTGAAGGCAGCCGATCATATAATTGATAAAACTATTCCATTCGTCATTACTCCATTCATCAAAAAATCTGTGACCAAATTCATCAATCGGTCTATGTGCTTTATTGTAATGGTCAGAGAACTCAACAACAAATTGTCTGTCCAAAGCTGAATCGTCGGATCCTTCAATCGTGTAGTTTGTTGAAATGATAATCTTTGGCGATTGATGAAAAGGAATAATTATTTCGTTCTGGTTTTTCTTCTCGACGGTAATATCATCTGTAATGATGGAAAACAGCTTATCGAAGTTGAATTTCTTTGTTACGTCGTTAAACTCAATTATCGCTGTATCGAGTGTAACTGATTGAAAACTGAAACTCTTCGAGAAATTGAAATTCCTACCATCGAGACGAATTGTCTTTCTAAGTTTTCCAATTGCTTGAGCAACTAAACCTTTGCCGCTTCTTCCGTAAGCGCCGTCACTCAATTTCTCATCAAGAAAAATTACGGCTTTAGCATTTGTTGAGTCTTTGTAGTTGTGAAGTAGATATCCGATTGCACTCCGCAGAGATAATATTCTTTGCTCATCATTCTTACAAATGTTTTTGGTAAATCTTTCAAACTCAGCTTGCCTCGGCTCACTTAATGTGAGACGGGATTTTCTTTTGTCAAGTATCAATCGTTTGTTAATTACTTGCTTGTCCCAAATAAAACCTTCCAGCTCTTCATATTTTTTGTCAGAAATTTTATTTGATGTTATTTCAACAAAGCAATTCGAGAAAAAGAGAAATCCTTTCTCTTTCGAGTCTCGTAAAAATTCTAATTCTCTCGTTTCAAGAAACTCAAGAAATGTTTGTACAAAATGTTGAGGAGCTCCTTTGATAACAGCATCAATTACTTTTATGCGCGGCGTTTCCTGGAAATAAACATCATCCAATCGTTTCAGATAATCAATTACAAAATCTTTGATGTTGAATATCTCTACTTCACGAACGATATTTTTACTTACCTTCAATAGAATGTAACCGCGCTCGAGCTGAAGCTTACAGAAACCGTTCTCTTCAAGAAATCTTTTAAAGTTCTGTTTTGATATTTTCGTTTTATCGTTCTCGATATACCAGAACTTCACAAACGGTTTTTGCCAGCCAAACTTTTCTGCAATATGATAAATTGTTCCAAGAGTAATTTTGCCGTCATAATCTTTTTGTAGTGAATCAAACTTTTTGTTTATCTCAAATTCCGAATCGTTATAGTGTTGATTACCAAGACTCATCTTCAAAAAATACCTTCTCCCTTCTTCGCCAATCGTTACTAAACCAAAACCGATTCGATACCATTCCTCATAACAATTTGAGGGAAGATTACTTTCTAAAAACTCAATTGCACTTTCCAATTTCTCTTTGTCAAAACTAGCCGGTTCAAATGTTCGTTTTCCTATTTCAAGAATTTCCTTTTCCTTTTGCAAATCACAATATTCATCTAAACATTCAAGAAGTATTTCAGCATCTATTCCTGATGGTGGTTCTTTCGGCTCGTCATATAAAAACGAGTACCGATTACCGCTTTCATGTTTTGAGTCAGGAAGTACTGTTTGAGATTGGTTCCATCTCAATTCAATATGATCACATAATCCCTCATCTTTCAGATACAGCCGATAAACACTTTTAGGACCGTTCAATCTTTTATGCAATTGCTCACTTTCACTAGCTTTAATCCAAATATGATAACCAACACCGCTTCCACTTTTCACTATCCACATATATTTTTCACCAAGTCCAAGTCTTTTGCAAATCAGTTCTACAATTGCAAAATCAGAAACCTTATCGAAATCAATATTTCTCAAATCATTTATTCCACATATTCCGCCAATACCAGTTATCGCAGAATTCCATCCAAGGTTAATAACATCATTTTTACTTTGTTCAATCAATTGCCAATTCTCCCAAGGAATTGTTGGCCTCTTTCCTTCAATAGGTAGAACATTAAATCCAAAAACATTTCTATAAACTTTTGCGAGCTCAATGAGTTGCATTATCATTTCCCCGCCGAATTTATTCTAAAGATTTTGAGTTCTTTCTTTTGCTTTTCTCCAGCATCAAGAATCTTGCATCCAGTATCGAGCTTCCCAATTGCTTCTCTCAACGTCTCCATATTCAAATGCGAATAAATCTCAGTTGTTGATATCGAAGAATGTCCCAATAATTCTTTGATAGTATACAGTGGAACACCTTTCTGAACTAGAGTAGAAGCAAATGAATGTCTTAACGAATGAAAATGAATTTCATTTTCTATACCCGCAGCAATACAAGCATTCTTAAATTTTCTTGAAACATAATTTCCGCAATACTTCGAACCATCTTTCTTACAGAACACATATCGGTTTGTCATACTGAGCGAAAGCGAAGTATCTCCTACCAACTTGACGAATCGAATCTTGATATTATTATTAGTTTTTTCATTCTCAATTTTACGTTCTGCACTTGTCCGCCGTATGTTTGGCGGATTCTTCATTCGAAGCAAAGCTTCGAGGGCCTCTTCACAAATCGGAATATATCTTTAATTCCTTCCCTTAGTTGTAAAATTTTCATCGCCTACAGTAATTACTCGTTTTTCCAAATCAACATTTTTCCAACGCAGATTTATAATTTCATCTAACCTCATACCGGTATAAAAGGCAAATACAACAAAATTTTTAATCTCTTCACTTTTTATCTGGCTGCTGATTGCTGAAAGCTGATCGCTGGTAATAAACATCGGATTTACCTTTTGTCTTTTCGGAAGCTTCACCTTTCTGAAATAATTTTCTTTAACATATCCCCATTCTACGGCTTTATTAAACGCTGCTTTCAGTGTTCTAAAATAAACTCTATAACCGCGCGTAACTTTTTGCTGAAGGTTGGAACTGAAATTTTCTATTTCTTTTAATCCAATTTCATGAATCGCTTTCTGTTTGCCGAAGAAATCTATTAGATGTTTGAAAGCGCACATAACGGAGATATGGTATGCCCGCGATCTATTTTGTTTTATCAAGTTGCTGTATTCATCAACAAACACACGCAGCGTAACAACTTCTTTCGGTTCATTCCCGGGAATCATCGAGAATATCATTTTTAATTTTTCCAAATCTTTTGAAGAAATATTTTTAAGCAGCTCTTCCATCTTTTCCTCTCTACTTTTCTTCTAACAGCTAATCGTTAATAGCTATTTCTTCCTCCTGCTCTTCAACGGAAATTCGATTATAATTTCTTCCTTTACGTCATGTAGTTTTTCAAACATATCAACCTGATCCGGATCCCTTGTACCAACCAAAGCCGGGGTGTCAATTTCTTCCTCTTCCTCCCGCTCCGAATCGCGTCGAGCGAGGCGAGTTGGGAGAGGACCGAGGTGAGGGCGGCTTTTGAATATCCATTCGTCTAATTCATTCTTCGAAAAGAAAATTATCTTGTCAGTAGGTTTGTAATATGGAATTATTTTTTTATAGGTTAGTTTGTAAAGATAACTTGGTGCATAACCAAGATACGTGCACGCTTCTTTGAATGTCAGCGGTTTATCATCTTTCTTCTTAAGTAAATCTTCTAGTTTAGAAAGTTTCTTGAGGATTGTTCCACTGAGCGAAGCCGAAGTGTCATTTTGCTCTTTCATTTCATACCTCTCGTTATTGAACGACTGTCTAACAAGAGCAAATATGAAAATGAAATTCCAAAAAAAGAATTTATCGCACTTTATGTGACTTTATCACAAATCGATAAAGTATGATAAAATTTTCATGTCTTATTTAAAAACTTTATGGCACTTTATCATATTATCATAAAGTATGATAAAGTTTCTGTAACCCCATCAAATAACAAATTACTCAAAGATGGTAGCATATAAAGGAAAATAATTATTGATATGTTAATTGAATTAAGAATTTGTTCAATCAAATTTGCAGTCTGAGTGCAGATCTTCGAATAATTTTTTTTCTGTGTCAAATCCTTGAATGGTTCTCCATTCTTATTTAGGAAATGTTTTTCGAATACCTTGTATTTATTAACATCCTTAATGGCTCCTCTCTTTGCCAATTCATCGACAAAGATTGAGAAACTATTATCGCTGTCGTGCCAGTTTAATTTTTTGAAATGATTAATTCCTTTGTAGAATGGAGTTTGTTTCTCGTCGTTGAAATGTACGAGTATTTCTTCTTTAGAATACTTTGGAAGGATTTCATTCTTGTTTAGACAGCTAAATATCTCTAACAACTTTTCTTTTCCCCAAAACCAAACAATACGTTCAATTGGTCCGGATTCATTTACACAAAAATTATCTGTTTTAGAAAATCCACCCCATGTTACTCTCGTTTCAAGTTTCTGTTTATAATGTCCATGCAAAAGTTCCGCTCTTTCCAAATATTCATTATACTCTTCAAAAATTTTTTCACTGCACAAATGTATAGCGTCCAATTTTACAGCTTGCTTAAGCTCTTCATTGCAATTCACCATTTCAATTAACGGATTTCCGGCATTTGTAGCTTTCAATGAAATTTTTATTTCGGTCGGTGCTATATTCTTCATCTCACTGCGTATATCAATTAACGCCTCTTTGCATCTTAAGATTTCATTTGAGATGAATTCTATTTTCTCAACATCTAGTTCAATTTCTTCTACCTGTTTTTTAAGTTCAGCAAAACAAAATTTTTCAATGTGCATAATTCCCCCTTGCCTAAGAGGTTGATCAATAAATGAATACACACAAATTTTAAGACTACAGCGTCCTTAAGAAAGGCAGTCCAACTTACTTTGTCATGGACTTTTTAAGCAGTAAAATAATTTTCGATATGATTGATATTGTTAGTGCAATAAATTTACGATAGAACCAGTACCGTAAGAGATTTTCAAATCTCTGTATTTATATTAATAATAATTCTGAAAAGTTTCACCACAATTTTTCTAAGCAACCAAAAATAATTTATTGCCTATTCAACTATTCTTTTTTCGGACATATTCACACCTTAATAAGAATTAATTTTATATTAAATTGCAGTAGTAGATTTTGTTACATTTTTTTGCCAAAGGCACGGATATCCGGTATTACTCTATTATCATTAATGAGAGCATCTAAAACAGAAATACTGAACATCTTAAAAAATTTCTCGGATAAGCATAACTATTTTACATTGGGCCAAATTCGAAAGCATTTTGCTTCTTTGGAATTTCACTATTCTGATATTACCGTAAAAAAGTATCTTGAATTACTAAAGTCTCAAAAACTGATTTTCAGTGCCGGTCGCGGCTGCTATTCGACAATTCCCAACGAATTAATTCTCGATGACGAAGAATTATATAATCTTGGTAAAACGATCAAGGATAAATTTCCTTTTCTTGAATTTTCTCTCTGGAGTACTAAAACAATTAGTTTTGCATTTCACCATCTTCAAAATAAGTTCTTCACTTTTATCTACTCAGATAAGGATGCGCTGATTTATTTACGGGATTTTTTTATCGAACAAAATTATTCTGTCTATCTCAATCCTTCTAAAAGCGACTTTGACAAAAATTTAGTTCTCAAAAATGGTTCACTTATTCTTCGGAATTCAATTACCCGCAGCAAAAATATTAACTCCATTTCTTCAATAGAAAAAATCCTTATCGATCTTTATGTTGAAAAAGATCGTCTCAATTTGATGGATGACTCTGAGTATGGACGTATTTTTGAAAACATCATCAAAAGTTACCGCATAAACATAAGTAGTCTTCTTGACTACGCTGAAAGACGCAAAATCTTGTCAAAAACAAAGTTATTAATAACAAAATATACTAATGCCACTTTTGACTAAAATGTGGCATTGATATACAATCGAGATAAAACTTAATACAATGATAGCAAAACACTGTTTTACTAAAGAATGGCTCTCAAAAATTAAATTGGCTTTCCCGGCTATCGATCCTACAATTCTGGAAAAAACTATTTATGCATTTGAGCTTTTGTCTTTGCTGATTCAAGAAGAAATAGAGTTTGTATTCAAAGGAGGTACTTCGCTTCTGATTTTACTACCACAACCTAAGCGGCTTTCCATCGATGTAGATATCCTCACCGAAATTAAACCGGAAACGCTCGAGACAAAATTTAATTCGATAATTAAAAAAGAAGTTTTCTTTGAGTGGTCCGAAGATCCGCGTACTGAATCTAAAATTCCGAAAAAACATTACAAGTTCTTTTTCAACTCTGTAATCAATCCTAATATTAAATCCGGTGTATTGCTTGATATTCTTTTTCAAGAAAATCCTTATCCTAAAACAGAATCAAAACCTTTGAAGAGTCAATTTATC
>JAMCWE010000216.1 GCA_023475265.1 Bacteroidota bacterium | reverse complement strand
ATAAACTCAAGATACCTTTCCATTTATATTTAACCGAAGCTAAAACTTTTTTATTACATGCTGTTACTCAAAAACGGTTCAGAGATTGTGCTGTTAGAAACCGCTGGATAAAACACTTGATTCTTGCCGCTGGCTGCGGGCTGATGGTCTGTATTAAATTTTTCTTTCTTGAATGGTTTCAGACCGATAATATCTATCCCCTTTACCATCCTCAGAGATGGCTTGGTTATTTTTCAGCGGGAGCTTTAATCTATACCACCGTAGAGATATTGATAAGCCGAATTAAAAAACGTGAAGCAATACACAAATTCTCCAACGCAAATGATCTGATATTCCCAATTATGCTGTTGCTTACTGCTGTTAGCGGACTCGCAGTCCATACATTTAGGTATTTGGGATTGGAACTTACAACTCACTTTACATACGCAATTCATTTAGCCATAGCCGTTCCGATGTTGATAATTGAAATTCCGTTTGGTAAGTGGAGCCACATGATTTATCGCCCTCTGGCAATTTACTTTCAGACAGTTAAAGAAAAAGCAGCACAAGTGGAAATAAATAAGGAGCCAGTTTTAGAAAATGTTTGATGATAATAAATCTAACGGAAAGATCGGTTCTGCATTAGTAGTCGGCGGCGGAATTGGCGGCATGCAAGCGGCGCTCGATCTTGCAGAATCGGGAATTAAAGTTTATCTGGTTGATAATAAACCTTCTATCGGCGGAGTAATGGCTCAACTAGATAAAACTTTTCCAACGAATGATTGTGCTATGTGTACTATGGCGCCACGGTTAGTTGAAATTGGAAGGCATAAAGATATTGAGAAGATCACTCTAAGCGAAGTTGAAAGTATTACCGGACAGCCCGGAAATTTTTCTGTAAGATTAAATAAAAAGCCAAGGTATGTTGATGAGAAAAAATGTACCGGCTGCGGCGCTTGCGTTTCAAATTGTCCAACAAGAAATAGTGTTCAAATTGTTGAAAAAGAAAAAATAAAACTTCAACCTAAATATGCAGAGACAGTAACTGAAATTCTGAAAAAACATCAGGACAGAAAAGGTCCTTTGATGCCGATCCTTCAAGAAGTTAACGCAGCTTACAATTATTTTCCGGAAAATGTTTTAAGATATATCTCGCAAGAAACAAAATATTCTCTTTCACACATTACACGTATCGCAACGTTCTACAGTTCATTCAGTTTAAAACCAATTGGCAAACACACAATAAATGTATGTATGGGAACTGCTTGCTATGTACGCGGATCCGGAATATTGCTCGAACAGTTCAGTGAAAAATTAAATGTTAAGGCGGGAGAAACAACCGAAGATATGCTTTTTACACTTAAAGCAGTTAGATGTATTGGCTGCTGCGGGCTGGCACCCGTAGCAACTATTGGTGATGATGTTTATGGAAAACTCCAGACTAAAAAGATTCCGGAGATTATAGAAAAAAGTAAGATCAAGGAGCTGCAGTATGCCCAAGCTAACAATTGACGAATTACAAAAAATGCGGGAGACTACTAGAAAAGGTATTTACCTGCGTGAGGGAAATTTCCGGGGGAAAGTAATCGTTCATATGGGAACTTGCGGTATTGCCGCTGGAGCTAGAGAAATAATGAACGCGTTTTTAGATGAATCGGATCAAAGGAAATTAACCGATGTAATGTTCACAACATCAGGTTGTGCGGGTTTATGTTCTGAAGAGCCGATAGCTACAATCGAAATGAAAGGTTCTCCACCTGTAAAATATCGCAAGCTCACTTCAGAGAAAGTAAAAAAGATTTTTAACGAACACATAATGGCGGGAAATGTGGTCAAAGAATTTGTATTAGGTATTGGTTCTGAGAGGGTTGGGTAATGGCTGAAAAGAGACGAATTGAATTGATGGTCTGCACTGGAACAGGCTGTTTTGCCGGCGGCGCTTTCCAGATTATTGAAGAATTGAATAAAGAACTCGAATCATTCGGTTTGAAAGATGAGGTTAGTTTAGTTGCAACCGGTTGTAATGGATTCTGCGGACAGGGTCCGCTTATGGTTGTTTTACCCGATAATATTTTCTATGGCTGGCTTGAGAAGAAGGATGTTCACTATCTTGTTGAAGAACATTTTCTTAAAGGCAGACCTGTAAAAAGATTGATGTTCATGCCGCCCGACGAAAAAGAACCCTTTCCACTGCTTTCCGATATACCCTTTTTCAAAAAACAGTTGTTAGTTGTATTACGGAACAAAGGAATCATAGACCCTGAAAAGATCGAAGATTATATTGCCCGCGATGGTTACTTAGCTATTGAAAAAGTTGTTGCTTCAATGTCTCCAAAAGATGTTAGAGAAGAAATTTTAAAATCAGGATTAAGGGGAAGAGGTGGGGCAGGCTTTCTAACAGGAAAGAAGTGGGAGATTGCAAGTCAGCAGATAAAAACACCAAAATACTTTATTGCAAACTGCGATGAAGGAGACCCCGGCGCCTACATGGATAGAAGTGTTCTGGAATCTGACCCACATTCTGTTATCGAAGGAATGTGTATAGCTGGATACGCAATTGGTTCAAATGAAGGATTTATTTACGTGAGAACAGAGTATCCGCTTGCTATTAAGAGAATGAGAATTGCTATTAAACAAGCGGAAGAATACGGACTTTTAGGCAGGAATATTTTAGGATCGGATTTCGATTTTACTATTGAAATTAGAGAAGGTTCAGGCGCTTTCGTTTGTGGCGAGGAAACATCTTTGATTCATTCGATTGAAGGAGATATTCCGGAACCAAGGCAGCGTCCGCCATTTCCAGCTCAAACTGGGCTTTGGGGTTGTCCCACAGTAATTAATAATGTTGAAACTCTGGCAAATGTCCCTGTAATTATTACAAGAGGAGCAGAATGGTTTTCAAAAATTGGCACTGAAACCTCTAAGGGAACAAAAATATTTTCATTAGTTGGTAAAATAAATAATACCGGTCTTATTGAAGTTCCAATGGGGATAACACTTAAAGAAGTGGTTTACGAAATTGGCGGTGGTATTCCTAAAGGGAAAAAATTTAAAGCTGTTCAGACGGGCGGTCCTTCCGGCGGGTGCATACCTTCATCTATGCTCGATTCTCCCATTGACTATGAATCTTTACAGAAAGCCGGTTCAATGATGGGTTCGGGGGGAATGATTGTTATGGATGAAGATACTTGTGTAGTGGATGTATCTAAATTCTTTATTCAATTCACAAATGAAGAATCTTGTGGTAAGTGTACATCCTGCCGCGATGGCAGCGAAGCATTGTTAGAAGTACTTACCCGAATTTCCGCCGGCGAAGGACGTGAAGGGGATATTGATTTTTTAACTGAATTAGGAGAGAGTATTAAAGATGCTTCGATGTGTGGATTAGGGCAAACTCTCCCTAACCCGGTGCTTTCAACCCTGAGATATTTTAAAGATGAATATGAAGCTCATATAAAAGAAAAAAAGTGTCCCGCGCTCGTCTGTAGAAATCTTATACAATATTATATCGACCCAAACAAATGCGTTGGTTGTTTGCTCTGCATTAAAAGCTGTCCTACAGAAGCCATCACAGGAGAATCAAAATTTATACATATAATAAACCAGGAAAACTGTCACAAATGTGGTCAATGTCTGGAAGTCTGCCCGCCGAAAATTTCAGCAATAATTAAAGTTACCGGTTCTGATATGGAAAACTTGGTACAGCTTTCTGAAATCATTTCATGTAAAGAGTGGAAAAAAAATCATGAATATTCATAAAGTGAAACAAATAATAAATGCTGAGGTAATTTGCGGTGAAGATTTATTGGACTTGGATGTAAAAATGGGCTGCGGCTGCGACCTGATGAGTCATATTTTGGCACATATTAATCATGACAGTGGTAGCGTATTACTTCTAACGGGATTGACAAATCCTCAAGTAATTTATACAAGTGATGCGGTTGACATAAAAGTGATCTGTTTTGTTAGAGGAAAACGACCGGATGATGATGTTGTTAAACTTGCAAATGAACGGGGAGTTGTTCTGATGTGTACTCAACTTCCATTATTTGAAAGCTGCGGTAAATTATACAAAGAAGGGCTAAAAGGGATTTCGGAAAATGATTGAAGAAGTGATATCTTCAAAAATTCAAGAAATTGCTTATGAATGTAAAGTTGAAGAGGCAATGACAAAAGATGTTATTACAGTAGCACCCAGCGATACAATGGTTGATGTATGGATGAAACTTAGAGATAAACGGATTTCAGGATTACCCGTAGTTAGCGAAGGTAATCTTATGGGGATAATAAGTGTAGAGGATTTTATAAAATGTATCATCAAAGGAAGAAAGTATGAGCAAGTAAAAAACAATATGACAACTCATATAGAGTTTATCTACAGTGATGAACCGTTAATTCATGTTTTTAAAAAATTTGAGAAACATAGATTTGGCAGATTTCCCGTGAAGGAACGTGATACGAAAAAACTCGTGGGAATAATCACAAAAGGAGATGTGATTAGATGTCTCCTGAAAAGATTGGAGAAAGACTATTATGAAGAAGAAACTCAAAAAAATAGAATGAAAAATATTTTCCATGATATTAAATCAGATAAAACAACTGTAATACTTAAGTATCATGTTAAAGGAAAAGAATTTAAAAAAGCAGGTGAGAAAAGTAGTTTACTAAAGAATGCTTTATTAAGACTTGGGATTGCTACAGAGATTACACGGAGAATAGTTATTGCCTCTATGGAAACAGAAATGAATATCATCATATTTACTGATGGTGGAGAAATTACAATTTGGGTAGAAGAAGATAAAATTAAAGTAAATGCGGTTGATTCCGGACCCGGTATTCCTGACGTCGAAAAAGCAATGCTGCCGGGATATTCCACTGCACCTGACTGGGTAAGAGAGATGGGATTCGGCGCGGGAATGGGACTTCCGAACATAAAAAATTGTACAGATGAAATGCATATTGACTCTGTGGTTGGCGAAGGAACGAATTTAGAATTTACAGTGAATCTAAAAAAATGAAAATCTCAGAAATTATCAAGGAATTAAACCTCACTGTTTTATCGGGTGGGGATTTTTTGGATAGAAAAGTAAGCGGCGGTTATGTAAGCGATATGCTGAGCGATGTACTCGCAAATTCGAAGAAAGGAAATATCTGGATTACTTTGCAGACACATCTAAATGTAATTTCTGTTGCGAGTACGAAAGAACTTTCAGGTATAATTATTGTGAATGGAAGAAAACTTGAGGAAGATTCTTTGAAAAAGGCTGAAGAGGAAAAAATAATTGTTTTGAGCACCGATGAAAGAGCTTTCCAGATTGTGGGTAAGCTGTATGAATTAGGTATCGGTAAAAATGATGAAGACATTTAAAGCCGATCTGCATATTCATACTTGTCTTTCTTATTGCGCCGAACTTGAAATGACACCAAAAAATATTGTTAATGAATCGGAAAAGCGCGGGTTAAATATTATTGGCATTTGTGATCATAACTCTTGCGAGAATGTCAGCAGTGTAAAAAAATGTGCGGAAAATATGGACTTAGACATTATCGGCGGAATCGAAATTACATCAAAGGAAGAGATTCATGTACTTGCATTATTTGATAATGAAAAATCTCTTCATGCAATGCAGCAAATTATCTATGATAATCTAATCGAAACGGACGATGAAAAAATTTTTGGCGACCAGGTTATTGTTAACGAAAACGACGAGGTGCTTGGTTTCAATAAAAAATTATTGATCGGCGCTGCTGAACTTTCGGTAGAAAGTATTGTTGATTACATCCACAAATTAGGAGGAATTGCGATCGCATCTCATGTTGATAGAGAAAGGTTCAGCTTAATTTCACAGCTCGGGTTTATACCGGAAGGATTAGTGCTTGATGCATTAGAAGTATCTAATAAAAATCAGATTCGAAAATTTAGCGACGGATCATTACCGATTGTAACGTTTTCGGATGCGCATTACCTGAAGGATATTGGCAGGAACTATACAAGTTTTTTTATGAAGCAGTTGACTTTTGATGAAATGAGAAAATCCCTGCGGGGTGAAGAGGGAAGGAAAATTGAGATCTAAAAATGGAAGATCTATCACTTCATATTTTGGACATAGCGGAAAATTCTCTGAATGCAGGTGCACAAAATATACGAGTACTTCTTATAGAAAAGAATGAGACTTTAATTTTAGAAATTGATGATGATGGTAGAGGAATGAACGAAGATATTTTGTCAAAAGCCAACGATCCTTTTTTTACAACAAAAGAAGGTAAGAAAATCGGTCTTGGTCTTGCATTCCTTTCACAAGCCGCTGAAGAAACCGGCGGGAATTTGAAAATTGAAAGACGAGCGGAAAAAGGAATTCGGATCACTGCTTGCTTTAATAAAAATAATATAGATATGAAACCTCTCGGAGATATAAAAAAAACTATGCGGGTTCTTAAAGCTTCTCATCCAGAGGTCAATTTTGTATTCGAGCATATAGTTGAACAAGGAGACCCTGCGTGATTCAGTTAACCATAAATGGAAATAGGTTTGAATTCCTGGAAGGGAAAACCCTTCTTGAATCTATTGAAAGTGTGGGACTTAGTGTACCCAAGTTATGTCATCATAAAGCGCTGATGCCCTATGGTGCATGCAGGTTATGCTTGGTTGAAGTTCATCAAGAGGGAAGAAATACTACAGTTCAAGCTTCTTGTTCGTATCCTGCATTGAATGGTCTATCTGTTTTTACAGATACCGATAGAGTTAAAAGAGCGAGAAAAATTGTTGCAGAACTTTTACTTGCGCGTTGCCCTGAATCAGAAAATATACGACGGATTGCTTTCGATCTTGGAGTTGGCGAGCCAAGAATAAAGAAAAAATATGATGACTGCGTTTATTGCGGTCTCTGCGTTAGAATATGCGAAGAGAGGATGGGAATAAATGCGGTCAGTTTTTCTGGAAGAGGTCAGGGCAAAAAAGTTGAACCGCCGTTTGGAAAACAAAATGAGATGTGCTGGACTTGCGGCGCATGCAATTTCATTTGCCCTGTCGGGAAAAAAGTTTCCGACCTTACAAGCTTGAGTGTTCCAATACCAATTCCCAATCCATTTAATTTAGGTTTAGATTCAAAACCAGCAATACATATTCTCTATCCTCAAGCAGTTCCTAATACTCCTATGATTGATAAAGAAAAATGTATTTATCTGAATCATGAGGCATGTAAAATTTGTGAGACAGTATGCGAGGCAAAGGCAATTGATTATACACAAAAAGAAGAAAAGATAGAACTGAATGTAGGGGCAATAGTTTTATCACCGGGCTTTGAGTTATTCGATCCAAAAATAAAACCGGAACTTGGATATGGACTTTTTCCAAATGTAATTACTTCACTTGAGTTCGAAAGAATATTATCTGCCTCAGGACCGTTCTCTGGACACGTGTTGAGACCTTCTGACAGACAGACACCTAAAAGAATAGCATTCATCCAATGCGTCGGCTCACGCGATTGTGAAAGAGATTATTGCTCATCAGTATGTTGTATGTATGCGACAAAGGAAGCATTAATTGCAAAAGAGCATATCGGCGGGAATTTAGAATGCGACATATTTTTTATGGACGTTCGCGCTCACGGCAAAGGGTTCGATGAATATTACCAAAGAGCAATTAACAATGGCGTGAATTATATAAGATGCCGCGTTCCTGCGGTCGAAGAAATTCCTTATACAAAAAATCTGTTAATCAAATATCTAGCTGAAGATGATAAAAAAATTTCGCGGGAATACGATCTCGTTGTTTTATCGGTTGGAATACTACCACCGAAGTCTGCAACCAACATTGCAGAAAAATTTGGGATTGAATTGAATGAATTCAATTTCTGCAAGACTTCTATTTTTAATCCGACCGAATCTTCTAAAAATGGTATTTACGTTGCAGGTCCTTTCACTGAACCAAAAGATATTCCAGAAACTGTGATGCAGGCTTCAGGTGCCGCTGCAAGAGTATTATCTCTTCTAAGCGATGCTAGAGGAAGCTTGATTACGGCAAAAGAATATCCGCCGGAAATAGATGTTGTTGGACAAAAACCAAGAATCGGAGTTTTTGTTTGTCATTGCGGAACAAACATTGCCGGAGTTGTAAACGTTCCTGATGTTGTAGAATACACAAAGAAACTTCCCGATGTGGTATTTGCCGATAATAATTTATACACCTGTTCAAACGATACACAGGAGATCATCAAAGAAAAAATTAAGGAGTATAAATTAAATCGTGTTGTTGTCGCCTCATGTACACCTAGAACCCACGAACCGCTTTTTAGAAATACAATCCGGGAAGCCGGGCTTAATCCTTATCTTTTCGAAATGGCTAACATCAGAGACCAATGCTCTTGGGTTCACATGTTTGAACCGGAAAAAGCTACTGAAAAATCGAAAGACCTTGTAAGAGTAGCTGCTGCCAAAGCAAGATTGTTAGAACCTCTGCAGAAAAGATCTATACCGGTAACTAAAGCCGCACTTGTTATCGGCGGCGGACTTTCCGGCATGACTTCTTCATTGGCGCTTGCAAATCAAGGGTTCGATGTACATTTAGTTGAGAAAGAAAATGAACTCGGTGGAAATTTAAGACACATAAAATATTTACTAAACGGGGAGAAACCGCAAGAAGAATTAAAACGAATTGTTCAAGAAGTTAAATCCCATAACAAAATCAATTTATATACTCAAACCGAAATTAAAAGTTTGGAAGGTTCTGTCGGAAATTTTAAAACTAAAATTGCCACAGATGGAATTAAAAAAGAATTTGAACATGGTATCGTTGTAGTTGCAACCGGTGCAAAAGAATATCAACCAAAAGAATATTTATATAATCAAGATGAACGTGTAATGACTCATCTTGAATTAGAACATCGTCTGGCATCAGGCGGTGAATGGTTAGCTGTAGATAAAAAACAACCGCCAAAAACATTTGTAATAATCCAATGTGTCGGCTCTCGCGATAAAGAAAGACCTTATTGTTCAAGAATTTGCTGTACGGAGTCCATAAAAAATGCACTTAAGATAAAAGAAATCTCACCAAAGACAAATGTTTATATACTGTATCGAGATATTCGAACATATGGTTTTAGAGAAAGCTATTATACAAAAGCACGTCAGCAAGGCGTTATGTTCATAAGATATAATGAAGATAAAAAACCGGAAGTTTCCAGAAATGGTTCAGAATTGCACGTAGAAGTTTATGACCAAACCTTGAGAATTCCGATTGAGATATCGGCAGATTTTGTGGTTCTCTCTGCAGGTGTTGTTCCGGGCGAATGGAATAAATCAATCGGACAGTTATTAAAAGTGCCGTTAACAAGTGATCAATTTTTCCTAGAAGCTCATATGAAACTCCGCCCAATAGATTTTTCAACGGAAGGAGTATTCTTATGCGGTTTGGCTCACTCAGCTAAAGCAATTGAGGAAAGTATCATCCAGGCACAAGCAGCAGCTTCAAGAGCCGCCACAATTCTTTCAAAAGATTTTATAGATCTTGAAGCGAATATTTCTCAAGTGATAGATGAAAATTGTGATGGCTGTGCGTTTTGCATTGAACCATGCCCATTCAAGGCAATTACGCTAATTGAATTTATGAGAAATGGTGCAATCAAAAAAGTAGTTGAAGTTAATGAATCGGCTTGCAAAGGATGCGGCGGCTGCCAGGCTACATGCCCGAAGAAAGGAATAATTGTTAGAGGTTTCAAATTAGAACAGATTTATGCTCAGGTAAATGCCGTTTTAGGAGTTTAAAAATGCAAAATGATTTCGAACCAAAAATAATTGCCTTCTGCTGTAACTGGTGTTCTTATGCAGGCGCAGATCTGGCAGGAGTTTCAAGGTTGCAATATCCGACCAACATTCGGATCATTAGAGTGATGTGTTCAAATATGGTTCATCCTAACCTTGTAATTGATGCGTTAACTAAAGGCATTGATGGTGTAATAATGTGCGGCTGCCACATTGGAGATTGCCATTATATAGAAGGAAATAAGAGCGCAGAAAAAAGAGCTAATGCAATTACTCTAATG
>JAMCWE010000086.1 GCA_023475265.1 Bacteroidota bacterium | reverse complement strand
AAATCTGAATATTCATTTTCCAATTTACTTCCTTCTGAAAGAAAATGTTGAATATCTCGTCCCATTGTATTTCCTCTTTGTGTATGTTTATCCAATGCATAATCAGGTATTTCTGGACGAGCCATACGTCTAGAAACAATATCCTGAACCAATGAATATATAATATCAGGAGTTATCAAGGTAGGAATATCAATATTAAATCCTTTCTTATTTCCTTCCAATTTAGTTCCTCTACAACAGGCAATAGTAATAAATTGTGCGTGTAATAAACATGAATATTCAGATTTCCATTTCCAATTCGGAAACATTGCCACCATCTTTAATCGTTTCAGATATAGAAGTCCTTTTACTTTTTCATCACCATTAAGTTGATTAATATATGCATCAAAAACTCTCCATAAAACCACATGAGCTTTTGATGATCTATAATTCGGATCCAGCTTCTTAAGATCTCGTGGATGATAACAAATAGCTGTGGCCAAATAGAAGGCAATACGTGTTTCCTTTTTGAGTAAGGAGTTATATAGAGGAGTTTCAAACTCTTCTACATCGTGAGAATATTCTGGATTCTTGGCATCTTTCAATTCCGAAAATAGATTAACTCCCCAATCATTAATTCTCGTTTTAGGTGATCGTGCTAAATATACACATAATGTTGCAAAATGAATAATATCATCACTATTCACTTCATCGGTTTTATTACGATAATAAAACGGAACCAGAAAATCAGCAGCACATGCAAATGCTTCTGGATATGCAGGACCAATATCTTCTACCGTAATAATTAATGTTCTAGTAATAATATTAGTCCTGATTAATTTTCCACAAAGGAACATCTCCAATCCTAATTGAACGGCTGAAACACCATTATAGGTCCCACGACGAATACTTTTCTGATATGCTGATTTTACCTCATCCTGCTTTAGACTTGACCAAGTTAATTGACCTCTTCCTTTATGTTTACTCACATCAAAATCGCGTTGATACAACTGAGTTAATTCGTCATATTTTGCTTTTCCATCTTCAATGTTTGTTACCGATGTCATTTCATAATGACATACGATATTTTAGGAAATCAATTTATAAGCATCTTATAAATTTCAATTTCTTATAAAACATGAACTACAATTAAAAACACAAATGACCACAGAAACAAAACAACAAATGGTTGAAGTAGTCGTTGCACACTTCAAGGAAAACATGGATTGGACTAAAAATCTAAAATATAAAACTCATCTGATTTCCACGTCCGGAACAGATATGAAATCCAACAAAGGTTTCGAAGCATCCGTATACTTGAAATATATTATTGATAATTATGATTCTTTACCCGATTATACAATATTTTTGCATGGGCATAGAAATAGTTGGCATTGTAAACAAAATATGGACGCGAAAATATCATCATTAGAGTTTAAATATCCATATTGTAATATTAATGAACCTAAATTAACGCTATTATCAGATTATAAGGGATCATACGATCAAATGGTATTGATGATGCCCGAAGTTGAGAAAATATTAGGAATATCAATACCATTAGATAAACTAAAATACAAATGTGCAGCTCAATTTTATGTATCCAAAAACTCAATTCTACGCAATAAAAAAGATATATACATTGCTTTATATAATTATCTGATAGAGACAAAATTTGAATCATTTTGGACCGGACGTTTATTCGAATATATTTGGCATATATTATTCACGGGTAATATTGTGGATATAGATTATTTTTAATTTACTACTCATATATCACAAAAGTGATATATGAAATATTTAAAAACCTCGGTTTATATTTTCCTCAAGACCAGCGACGATAAATATAATAATCAATTTATTCAAATTGCCAAAACATTCTTCTGAGTATTATATTAATCGGGGATCTCAACACATCGTGTACCATATTAGTACCATCCAAAATCCTCAATTTCTTACTAACTGGCATGTCTTCATCTGTTTTATCGAGTATATGCCAATATGGTATCTTCAGTGATCTTAAAGACGTATTAGCGAGTAAATTTATGATATTATCATCTTTCATGTGAACATCAAAAAGATCTAAAACTCTTAACGAAGTGCTATTCAATAGTGCTGAAAGAGCGCCTGGATTTTCGAGATTAATCTGATTACTATCGAGACTTAGTCTTCTTAAAGTTTTATTAGCTGCTAGTGTGATAACATCTTTATCTTCTAGTTGATTATTCGAAAGATATAGGCTTCTTAAAATTATATTATTCGCTAACGCGATAACTCCCTCATTAGATATCTGATTATTTGAAAGATTCAAACTTCTTAAAGCTGTATTTTTAGATAGCTGCTTCAGAGCAGTAGTTCCTATTTTATTCTCTGCAAGATTTAAACTTCTCAACGTTGTATTTTCAGCTAGAGCCTTTAGCTCAGTAATTTCTTTATCACTCTCAGCATATATTTGGTTATGCATAAGACTTAAGTTTCTTAAAGTTGTATTAGATGTTAGTGTGATAGCACCTTCAGCATATATTTGATTATAATCAAGATTTAAATTTCTTAGAGTTGTATTAGATGCTAGTGAAATAGCTCCTTCAGAGCCTATTCGGTTGAATGAAAGATTTAACGTTTTTAAAGATGTATTAGATGATATTCCGGTAATTGCTTCAGTGAATATTTGAAAGATTTAAAATTCTTAAAAACTTATTAGCTGATAGCGCAGTAGCTCCTTCATTTCCAATTCGATTGTAGCGAAGGTTTAGGCTTCTCAACTTCGTATTTCTCAATAATATACCATTATTGATATCCGGTGTTTGATTATATGAAAGATCTAGTTTTCTTAAAGATGTATTGGCAGTCAATGCAATAGCATTCTCTTTATTCTCTTGATTATCTCCCCAAAACTGCAAGCTTCTTAGATTTTCATTTTTTACTAAAGTGATAATTCCTTCCAAATCTATTTTCTTTCGTGAAAGCTTTAAAGTTCTCAAAGTTTTATTAATTTCTCCAGTCGCTAGAAATATGATTCCCATATTTCCTATGTCATTATCCGATAAATCTAAGTTTCTTAAAGATGTATTTAATGAGAGATTCATTGCGCCGTAATCTGATATTTGATTAGTCGAAAAATCTAAACTTCTCAAAGTTGTACTACGTGATAATGCAATTGCTCCATAATCATTTATCTGATTATAAGATAGATCTAATTTTGTTAAAGTTTTATTAGCAGCTAAAGCGTTTAATCCCGTATTTCTTATTTGATTACCATGAAGACCTAGAATTCTCAATGTATTATTACTCGCTAAAATTATTGCAGCTTCATCATCTATTGAATTCCCAGATAAATGTAATTCTACTAGAGTCGTATTAATCGTCAGCGCTTTCAGCGCGGTAGCTGCATAACTTATTCTGGTATATGAAAGATCCAATCTTCTTAAAGTTATATTATTTGCTAGAGCAATTGCACCATCAGCTCCTATTTCGTTCTCAACAACATATAAAGTTCTTAAAGATTTATTAGTTGCTAAAGCTATAGCTCCTTCATCACTTATTTCATTGCCAGAAACATTTAAGATTCTTAAAGAAGAATTAGATGCTAGCGCAGTAATGCCATCATTTCCTATCTGAGTACTGTAAAGCGTTAAATTTGTTAAAGATTTATTATTTGCTAGAGCTTTAATTTGTTCGAAAGACAAAGCTCTACATGATATATTAAGTTTTCTCTTATTGTATTGTTGTAAATAGTCGACGGACAATGTTTCCATTTTAAATGATAATATTTAATATTGTCATTAAAATAATTTATTCTCTCATATATTAATCAATCTTAATATATGGATATTTTACGGAGTAATTTCAATATCGAAATCCGATAAATCTAAGCATCTCGGACCAGTTTTAGGCGCAGTAATGTATGGCATATTAAAATACTGTCTCAAGAAATCACGATATGTTTCAACATGATATCCTCCCATATATACAATAATGTTTTTAGATACGCTCATCAGATTTAATATTGTTGCAATAGTATACGTATCCACAAGAAGATTACAAAGTTTCATCATATTGGTAATACATTTTTTGAATCTTCCCAATGCATTACCAAACTGCATAGATGTCGATTTCATTGATAATGCATGAACTAATCCTGGAGTCACAGAAGAATCCGTAATATAAGTAGTAACGTATTTGGAAAGAGTTTCGTTAAACCATTTGAGGACAAGAAGTTGAAGTTTAACATCCTTAAGCTTCAAAATCTGTAATCTAACATTGTGAACATTTTTCACCGATTCGGACCCCGAAGTAATCTCGGAAATATCCGTTGTTCCTATTTTAAGCGTATCCTTAGTTTGATCAATAACTACATCTGCTAGTTTATCAGTGAAATTATCAGAATAAACATACATTTTCATTAATTCAGTTAATTGCTCGGAGTTATACTCGTTAAGACGAAAGTATTTCTGAGTTTCTCCACATAAATTCCATAGCGAATGAATATCCTCTTCTGTAAAGACGAAAGAATTTGTAACTGTAACCTTTCGATCAATATCATCTAATTTCTTGTAAACGCGTTTAAGTCCGGAATAATCGATTAACGTTTTAATATTAGGAATCTCACGTACATTGATATAATGATCATTGATCTTCGACGGAACCGATGGTGAAATAACAGATGATGAAGATGCAGATGCTGTCGGGACTTCTTCGATAAATTTCTTAGATTCGAAAACAAAATCTCCCTCGGATTCAGGATTCTTCTTCCAGAGATCCAAAAATCCTTCCATATACATACATTTTTGATCAAAAGTACACCGATCACAAAATCCTTCTTCATCCGAATAGGAATCTCCGAATAAAAGAATATTGGTATCTTTATTTTGAAGGTAAGTAAGGCTTTCCGGTCCGGATAAAAAATCAATTCCGGTATCACCTATACGGATCGAGGCACGTTTTTCATTCATCTTTACAGACGTCATTTTAAGAAGAAATAAAAGATTTCAAAAATTTCATCAGACGATAAACCCTCACTGAAAAATCCGATATCATATATGAAAAAATCCGATATCATATATGATGCTAATCTGAAGGTTTATAAGAAAGCATGACGAAAGATTACTTTCTTCTTCTCTTGGATTAAAAGATCGTTGATATAATCGAGCTCATTTTGAATTTCTTTCTTGCTGAGTTTACAACACCCCATTAATTTCGTCAAAACTTGTTTGTAAGTTAAATCGTTATAATTGATTCCCTGAATAACTAATTTCCTGGAAGAATTATCTGTAGAAGTCTTAGGATTCATTTTCAATTTATTCTTCTTTAAAAGAAGATTCAGTTTTAAGCATTAATTAATGCCTGCAGAATTAAGTAAAAAACTATCTTCAATCGAAAATCAAAACATAACTACAACTATTATGATAATTAGGTTGATTATCACAGTTTTAGTTCTTTATTTTGTTAACAGGTATTATTTACAATCTGATTCATCTTCTCCACAACAATCTCATGTTGCAATTATATTAGCGTTTATTTTTACCATTTTTATATTGGATAGTTTAGATTGCCAAATCGCGTTAGCTATTACCGGTTATGGATTATGTGATAGTGAATTTTATGAAAAACTAGACAAAATTAACGATATGATTGCGTTGGGAATATTTGTCTTTGTTATTGTTCCTAAAATTGATCCAAATCATGCCGAGTTAGCTGAAAATTTATGGTATTTCCGATTAGTCGGTGTTGTTGGGTTCTTTTTAACCGGAAGTAGATCTTTTCTTTTTATTTTTGGTAATTATGTAGAAATAGCAGTTTTTCTTTCTGTTTTTGAATGGTACAATCATCCAATATTAGTAGGAGTATTATTTCTTGTTAAATTTTTCCAGGAAGTCATTCTCCATTCTGGATTCGTTGATAAAAGGAATATAATGAAACAAATTGGTTTTAGAAATCTTAGAACGCTATAATAATCATCCGATATGTAAAAAATCGAATGATTATAAACTAAACTGATGACGGGAAATTTGATCGTTGTTTCAAGGAAAACGGTAAAATTGCCGGGCCGAAATCGTTTACTGAATTATCTTATCGTTCCTGAAGAAAATCTCAGCACAAAGAAAGAATAACAACATGAATTAATGTAAGTATAGATTACATCAAAATTGATTAATAGAATTCGTTTTAGTTTTTCATAAACGAAATGAGCGCATACTATAAGGAGAAATGGGAACAGATTTTATCAAGATCATGTGCTGTAATTCTGATTCCAAGTCTGATTCATCTTGTTTCTGGAGGAATGGCCATTGGCAATTATGATTCTGGTGGTATAAATGAAGATGTTAACGCATTTAATATCATTATGCTTTTCGTTTCCGGAATCGCTCATTTCGCCGGTTCGGGTATTACTTCAGGATATATTGCATTCCATACAAATATATTTGAGCCTATCAGCGAAGATTTATACGAAAAGTATGAAACTGTATTTTTCTATTTATTTTTTGTGGTACCGTTTGCCTCAGTGATATATGGAACTTCTATATATCGAACAGCTTTAGATGCTTGCTATGATCAACGTAGATTATTTATGTGTGTTTTCATTGTAAAGATCATTATACTAATTATTTCCACTGGAATTCTAATTCCAGAGATAGTTCATCGAATTAAAGAAGATATTCATTGGTCTGGAACTGAAGTTCAACCCCGAGAAATTCATGTAGACGTTCGTCCCTCTAATAATATTGTTATTAGAAATACGTATGTATCAAATACTCAAATGATACAAATTCAACCCGAGATAGCGGTTGTAGATGTTAAAATTGATGTACAAACAGAAAATGATAGAAAAATGGAAGAGGAGGAAGAAGATAAGATTAATTACACTCTATCATTAACCAATAAGAATATAAGTACTTGTGCAGTTTGTTATAAATTACGATGGATGATGGTATTCTCTCCATGTGGTCATGCTAGATGCTGTGAGAAGTGCAGTATCACTTTAAGTAATAATGAGAACCGTCAACGCCCGATGGATCAGAATGATGAAGGGTTTCGATGTCCAATTTGTCGTAGTAACGTAGACAGTTATACGAAGTTATATTTGTAATAAATATGTTCAGTGGAACATATTTATAGCATTTAATTTATATTAATTCGACGAATTAATATAAATATGACTATCATTAAGATTATCATAACGCGCTGAATTACGAAATTAATATATTTATTAAGATATAGCTACATCAGATGTTGAGATCATATTAACATCCAGAGATACAATATAGCTGGCGCTTGATTGTTTAACTATTGATAAAATTGCTTGCGTAGGCGTGCACACTATCGCAGATAGATATGGACACGTACCAGGACCAATAACATAAGATAATTTACCGAATTGACCAGTTGTTCCATAAAATGCTACATAATATTCACCCCAACCCATAGGATCACTACCAGAGGATCCTGAAACAATCCTTAAAAAACCTGAACCTAAGAGCGTACCTCCGGTAATAGTTACAGTAGCGTTTGTTGTTCCATCATATGATTTCGCATAGCTTATTTTTGTATTGAAGGACGAGGTTCGTTGATATATTGCATTGTAGAAATTAGTAACTGTACCAAAACTTTTTACTCCAGTAAATGACTGTGGTCCCGATGTAATAACAAAGTCTCCGCTTGCACTCATATTGGCAAGATTATAATTAATTGTGTTATTACTAGCAGGTGTAATAGTACCCATAACTGGACTAGCTAAGAATTTTTTGACTCCAGTAATATCTTGTGAACCAGCTGTTAATACAAAATCAGCTGTATTCCCAGTTGGTATTGTTAAAGTTTTTGAGTCAGTTGTTGTAATAGCACCCATAACTGGATTATTTGTAAATGTTTTTACGCCGCCAATATTTTGATTCCCAGCTGTTAATACAAAATCACCTGTATTACCTGTTGGTATTGTTAAAATTTTCGAATCAGTTGTTATAATACTACTCATTGTCGGACTAGCTGAAAATCTTTTTTGACCGATAATCGATTGTACACCAGAAGTAAGTAAGAAATCACCATTTGATCCAACGTTTACAACGTTATAAGCTATATTCTTATTACCATATGGGATAATGTTATTCATTATTGGACTGGCTAAAAAAGTTTTTACTCCAGTAATCGATTGGTCACCTGAAGTAACTAATAAATCACCACTTGAAGACAAATTGACAACGTTGTAAGAAATACCTGTGTTTCCATAAGGAGTTATTGCATTGATTACTGGATTAGCTGAAAAAGTTTTGACACCAGTAATCGATTGAGGTCCCGAAGTAACTAATAAATCACCACTTGAAGTGACATTGGCAACATTATAAGAAATACCTGTATTACCGGACGGAGTAATTGCACTCATTACTGGATTAGCTGAAAAAGTTTTGACACCGGTAATCGATTGGGATCCCGAAGTAACTACTATATCACCACTTGATCCAACATTTGAAACGTTGTAATTAATACTTGTATTGCCAGAAGGAGTTATTGCACTCATTACTGGATTAGCTGAAAAAGTTTTGACACCGGTAATGTTTTGTGATCCTGATGTCATAACAAAATTACCAGTAGTTCCTCCTGTTGAAGAAAGATCAGGGATATTATATGTTAGTTGTGATGATGGTACATCTGAAGTAATCTTAGTACCACCCATTCCTCCAAAGTAAATAGAACTATTATTATAGTTAACAGGAGTATAATTAGCAGTATGCTGTTGTGAATTATAAACTGCCAATTTACGATAAGAACCTGCAGAACCATTTAATGAATTGTATGTTGATCCAATTCTAAACATAGTAATATTAGTATTCTTTGAAAAAGATGATAACGTATATGAATCTCCCACACCATTAACAAAGAGACGCATAACGCCTCCATTAACTAGATTATAATCGACCTCAATTTCATATTCAGTTCCAACAGATAAATTAATCAAACTTGGCATTGTTAACGTAGATGAACCATTCAAATCATTAACTTGAAAATTAACATTTGCCACTGATGTATATATGTATATTCTATTTGTACCTGTAGAATTTGTAAAATCTATTAAGGCTTTAGGGGATGATAATATTGCAGGTGTATATAAAAATCTGATACAACCCGTGACTGATGCAGCCATTACATTGTTAGTCGCATCATAGGTAATATAAGCAGAAGAATTTGGCAGATTTAATCTATTATTCGTGATAGAAGATGTTCCATTAACAGTTGGAACTAAATTTCCTCCACCTACATCTGCACTGAAAGAACTATCAAAACTCGAATAGAATATTGATCCCGGGGGCACGGTATTATTCATAATAAGACTGCCTTGATTATAAATATTATTTTTAATTGCGGCACCACCATACGTTACAATAGATCCAGTAAATCCAGATGTTGCATCGGTTGTACTTGCAAAAACAGTAGGCGCATTAAATGTTTTGGATCCTCCTATATTTTGAGTTGTTGCCGTAACAACTCCCGGATTAGTTCCATCTGCCGGTTGAAGAGTTAATGCAGATCCAGAAAGTGATGCTCCCGAAGTATTAGGTGATGATCCTACAGCATTTAATGTTGTAAGACCACTTGGGCCCGTTGGACCAGTAGAACCTGTAGGACCCGTTGGACCAACTAAACCGATAGAACCAGTAGGACCCGTTGGACCAACTAAACCGATAGAACCTGTAGGACCCGTTGGACCAACTAAACCGATAGAACCAGTAGGACCCGTTGGACCAACTAAACCGATAGAACCTGTAGGACCCGTTGGTCCAACCTCACCAGTTGGTCCAACCTCACCAGTTGGTCCAACCTCACCAGTTGGTCCAACCTCACCAGTTGGTCCAACCTCACCAGTTGGTCCAACCTCACCAGTTGGTCCAACCTCACCAGTAGGACCAACCTCACCAGTAGGACCAACCTCACCAGTAGGACCAACCTCACCAGTAGGACCAACCTCACCAGTAGGACCAACCTCACCAGTAGGACCAACCTCACCAGTAGGACCAACCTCTCCAGTAGGTCCAACCTCTCCAGTAGGCCCAACCTCTCCAGTAGGCCCAACCTCTCCAGTAGGCCCGATTTCACCAGTAGGCCCGATTTCACCAGTAGGCCCGATTTCACCAGTAGGCCCGATTTCACCAGTAGGTCCAACCTCACCAGTAGGCCCGATTTCACCAGTAGGCCCAACCTCTCCAGTTGGTCCAACCTCTCCAGTTGGTCCAACCTCTCCAGTTGGTCCAACCTCTCCAGTTGGTCCAACCTCTCCAGTTGGTCCAACCTCTCCAGTTGGTCCAACCTCTCCAGTTGGTCCTGTTGAACCAACTAAACCGATTTCTCCAGTAGGCCCAACCTCTCCAGT
>JAMCWE010000023.1:8725-10342 GCA_023475265.1 Bacteroidota bacterium | reverse complement strand
TTTACACAAGCAACCAACGAAGGATTCGAGAAACACATAAAAACTCAGAGTAAACGCGCATTAGAAACAATCAATCAAAAAATAAATTGGATCGATCTTATAGCTCCAATAGAACAAAAGTTGGGGTTGAGTAAAAACAAAAACTCAGAAGCTGGCAGAAGACCTTTTTCATTAGAGGTAATAGTAAAATGTTTCATACTCCAAGCAATATATAATCTATCAGATCCCCGCTTAGAGGAAGAGCTAGCCGACAGAAGGAGTTTCCAAATCTTTCTAGGAATAACCAGTGGAGATTCAATACCAGATGAGACAACACTTGTTCGTTACCGCAAAACGTTTTCTTCATTGGGATTAGATAAAATGTTATTTGAAAGATTCAACAAACAGTTACAGCAAAAACAACTTATAGTTGGAAAAGGTACTATAGTTGATGCTACAATCAAACAAGCCCAAGCTACTCCATCAAGTAACAAAGACCAGGATGCAAACTTCACCAAGAAACGAGGTAAAACTTATTATGGATATAAAGGGCATATCGCCATTGATGAAGACAGCAAGATTATAAAGCGACTTGAGTTTACAAAAGCAAGTGTTCATGACTCCAATGAATTTGATAATCTTGTCGATTACACTGAAGAAGCAGTATTTGCAGATAAGGGCTATGCTAACAAATCAAGAAGAAAGAAACTCGAATCAAATGGAATATTTGATGGCATCTTAGAAAAAGGTTATCGCAGCAAACCATTAAGCAAAATCCAGAAGAAAGTAAACCGGTTACTCTCTAGTATAAGGAACGAAGTCGAGAAGACTTTTGCATTCATGAAAAATGTTTTGGGCTATGAGCGATGCAGTTATTATGACCTTGAAACAAACCGTTTTGAATTTACATTTGCTGCTTTAGTTTTCAACATGAGGAGAATGATATCGTTGACTACTTAATTTCTGCTTACATGAGTCAACTAACGACTCACTATAGCAGACAACACTATTTCAATGAACTATTTTTTACTGATTCACATGATTCATTTTCAAAAAAATAGAAATACTTAAAAATCTATTTCTCTAACTGAATTTTTCAGATGTCTCTATTTAATAGCTTTGTACGCATTAATTCTGCCATATCCCAAATATTGATTCCATGTTCCATTGTCATACTGATATGCATCTGTCCCGATCTTATCAGCAGTGTTTTTCAAAATATTATAACATTGAACAGCTGTTAAATCTGTCTTGAGTGATTTCATCAAGGAGACGATCCCACTCGCAATTTGAATAAAAAGAGAAGTGCCGGGGGCAATGTAATGTAAATAAGAATTATATGTATTCGGATCGATTACAGAATAATTGCCTCCCGGGGCAGCAAAATCAATAAATGAATTAGTCGGATCATTAATTGGATCAGATCCTACGCTTCGATTAAAGCCATCTACTTTTGTTTCAGTACTGCCATCCCAACATATTGAAGCTGTTGTCGCAAGTACTTGACCTTCAGAGCCGAAATTATATGCAGCAGGATATACAACTGACGGGATGGGTAAACCATATAAATTACTATTTCCAGTAGCAGCCACTACTATGACTCCCGCTCTTATTGCACGTAACACTGCATCACTAATG
>JAMCWE010000023.1:0-8715 GCA_023475265.1 Bacteroidota bacterium | reverse complement strand
GAAGAATTTTATTTTAACAAGCATGGTCGTATGTTCCAATAAAACTACAGTTAATTACATGTGCACCTCGAGACCTTGCATTATCAATCGCAAAAATAGGACCATACAGAAATGCTTGTTCAAATAAAATTCTTGAATTCCAACCTGTTGAGGAAACACCTATTGAATTGTCTGTTAATGCGCCAGCGATTCCCGAAACCATTAAACCGTGGTCTCCAAATTCGTTGGACCAATAGCTAGGTAGTGAGACTTTATTTTGCAAATCATTATGAAGAGTATTTATTACATTTCCAAATACGTCTACTATTCCAATATTAATATTAGAATTACTTTTTGTTATATCCCATCCTTTAGTTAACTCTGTTTTATCAAATGCCCATCTGCTCTGTAGGAAATACTGATCGTTTGGTTCCGAGGTTAGCTGAATCTCCCATGGACCAGTTGCATACTGAACATATTTTTCCTTTGCAAGAAATTCAATAATTGTATCTAAAGGGACTGACGATACGAATTTTAAAGTAATTCTTTGTGAGATGTCTATTAACTTTATGGTTTTATTCAATATTTGGGAAAATGAGATCGTATCATTAGGACTAGAATTAGGCCAGGTTTTAACAATATCAAACTCGCCATATCGTTGCTTTAATGAGCTCAATGCATTTATAATAACTGGTTCTATGAAACTTGACAACTGAATTTTATTGATCTCTTTCGGGACATCAAAAATTTTCTTGGTAAAACCGACACGTACTATTGTTGAATACCTAGCACCGTTTTTGTCTTTTGTAATTTCCGCCTGTCTATAAATTCTTCCATTATTAATTGTGCCCTGCTGACCTAAAACAAGCTGACAAGATATAATTAATAACTCTATAGATGTTATTATGAACTTTTTCATGGTAACCTCATTTAATTAATAATAATTTTTTTGTCATGGTTTTATTTTCAAGAGTTATTCGACAGTAATAAACACCACTTGGAAGATTAACATTTGAAAACAAAACTTCATAAAGACCGCTCTCTTTTCTTTCGTTAATCAAATCATCAACCTTTTCACCGAGAATATTATAAATTGTAATCCGTACATTCGAAGATTTGCTAACGAAAAATTTTATTGTTGTGCTTCCATTAAAAGGATTAGGATAATTCTGAAAGAAAATGTCGTTGTTCTCCCTATCTTTGGTTTCAGTAACATGAGTCAAGTTTTTATCAAACATCCAGCATTTCTTAGTTGCTAAATACGCTTCATAATTCTGAGTTTTCATGCCGCCACTTACTAGAATTCTCCCATCTTGCAACTGAATTTTATTATTTACAAAACTTCCATCGTTAAAATAGCCTACATACTTGGATTTGAACTCTACATAATCATAAATCTCCCATACCAATTGCTGTTGGTAATTTGTGCCGATTAGAAGTAATTCTCTGTTATTAATTATAAAAGCGGCTTCGGTTGCAGAGCTATTTTGAATACTATCAACAACTTCCCATCTATTTTGAACTGGATCATATAACTCGCAACTCTTTGTTGGAACTAGGTTATTTTTTGACAATCCGCCAACCACAAGAACTCTACCACTGGGTAAAAGCACAGCACTATGACTTTCTCGTGGAATATTCATTGGAGCCGCATTGCTCCATTTATTTAATACAGGGTCATAGATTTCACAGCTTGAAAGAGAATTAGGAGATATACCGCCTCCAGCAACCAATACTCTACCATCTTTTAACAAAGTTGCACTGTGCGAGGATCGCCTTGTTTTCATTGAGTCGGCAAGACTCCATTTACCTATAATCTCATCATAGATTTCGCAGCTTTTCAATGTCGAGTCTTTAGAACCTAAATAACCAAATGTATCACCGCCAATTACTATAACTCTTCCGTCAAGTAATTTGACTGCTTGGTGTAACCTTAATGTCCTTGCTGTTTTAAGAGAATCAGTTACTGCCCAACTATCTTGTCCCGGGTTGTATATTTCGCAGAACTTGGTTCTTGTTGAACCCACGGCTAAGACTCGATTACTATTGAGCAAGACCAATCTCAATACTCCAAAGTATAGATGTGTTTGCGCTGCTTCGGTCCAATGCCCGGTGTCAACGTGATAAATCTCGCAAGACTTAGCATTGCCCTCAACAGCCCCGCCAACAACAAGTACGTTTCCATTGGCTAACAGTATAGATGAATGGTTGTATCTAGCTTCGTTTAATGAGTCAACCTGCTGCCACCAGCCATAATTTTGAGCAAAAGAAATTGCGTAACACTCTAGCAGCAGTATTACCAACAATCCTATTTTCGTTTTCATAAACTACCTCACAATGAGAATTTGTTTCTCTTCCTTACTTAAAACCGGAAGGTTTTTATCAAATGGAAAAACTTTTTTGCTACGTCATATTTCCCCCGCGCTGGTTAATTAGATATGTTGTTTAAGAAGAAGTAGTATGGAAGCATTTTATACCTCCCTATAAACCCAAAAACAGAATAACAAATTTTTCATTAAAAGCAATCGGTATAATTACCATATTTTTAGTGAGAGCACTAGAAATTGAACGAAAAACGAAGGGAGATAAATTTTTGCACTACCAGCTTTAAGTTCTGAAGAAGATTTCTAAAAATTTTATGTTGCTGCAAATCATAGCTTTCCAACAATCACAACCAGCATTAGCAAGGCTGAGTAAGCGTCGATTGCAGCAGAGATACTTTTGAATTTTTAGAAATGCCCTTCATTTTTTGTCACTCCCCTTTTTCTTAATTTTGAATTGAACTAAAAAAGTTATCGATGAAAAAGTACTCAGTGTTGTTGATGCTGTTTTTGTTTCATCAATGCTTATACTTTTAACTGTCTTTCCGTTAGGCTTATCGTCAATGATGTCGGCTTCCAAATAAAGACCAAACGGCAAATCTGTCAGCTTTGTATCTTTATTCTGGTATTTGACGGTCATACTTGTGTCGATCTTTACCGGCATACAAGCTTTGGTGCCAAGTACACAAATAACAATTTTATCTTTACCCATTTTTTCATTGCCTATTGTGCCTTTTATCTTGTTCATTTCTTGTGCACAACCGTTTTCAATGAGTAAAAATAAAATCAAAACTATCACTTTAATTTTATTGGATACACTTTTCATAAATTTTCCTTTTTAATGACTCCCCGCCGTTTACAAACAGCGGAAAGAATAATTTTTATTTAAATATCCTTAATAATCCTCCAAGGATAAATAGGAAAGAGTGCCCGACAATAGGGATAAAAATAAATGTGTTAAATCAGAAGTGTTTTGTTGTAAAGATAGAGCAGAGTAGTTTTTTGTGGCGAATATAAATTCTCTATAGATAATTTATTTAATGAAGCAAGGTGTGTATCTATTTCATCAATAAAATGCGGAGAGAAAGATTTTTCAATTTTCAGTTTGAATAAATCACCTACAGCAGCTTTACCGGTCTCTGCTTTCGTTACTTTTACCATCTCGCAATAATCTTGCGCAGCCGGATGCTCTTTTTCAAAAGTGAACTGTCCAAGCTCGGAGTAAGAAAACCAGAATAGGAAAGGCATCAGAACAAAAATAGTTGCCACTAATGAACGGTATTTTATCAAGTGTTTAATCATTTCTGAAAAATATTTCTACTAATCTGATGCTATAATTTAATGAAAGATTCGTAATTGTTCTATTTGCTTATGTTTATCACTTTAAAATTGTAATTTTTCCCGCGGTAAAATTACCGCCATGCATATGACCGAGCAACTCTACAATATCTGCATCAGCAATTTCCGGCAGAATAGGTTCGTGAGAAGTAACCTGAATCTTAACGTTGTTTTTATCCAACACATAAAACGAAATAATATTACCGTTTGCATCTCTTTCAAATTTCATTGATTTATCAACTCGCACGTTAATATTCTGGTTAATCTCTGCACCCGAACTAAACTTGCTGAATGAACCGAGTTCTTTTGTAGGGGCAA
This sequence comes from Bacteroidota bacterium, assembly GCA_023475265.1. Classification (GTDB taxonomy): domain Bacteria; phylum Bacteroidota; class Ignavibacteria; order Ignavibacteriales; family Ignavibacteriaceae; genus FEN-1297. The sequence goes on along the minus strand of JAMCWE010000023.1, from coordinate 4,759 downwards.
AGTATGTAAAATAAATTACCGCAAGTACCCCAGCCAAGATTAACGGGAAAATTAGCTTGGATAGTTTTTTCATTTCATCACCTATTATATTTTTTATTCGTCATAACATTATATATAATGTCACATTTCATTTACCGGCATATTCAAATAGATTGACTTGATTCCGCTTTCGCCGGTTTCAAATTTTATATTTCCACTATGAGAGTGTATAATTGAAGATGCAAGTGCAAAAGTGTATCCCTTCTCCGGATTAGCTATTAAATCAAATACTTCTGTGCCTTTATTTTTGGGAGCCGTTTTCTTTCCATTTAAAGTTAAAGATATTTCAACCATCTCATCGTTTTTTGCTGCCGATATTATTAGCTCCTTTTTCCCCGGGCTTTGTTCAATGAAGCTTTGTAAAATTTGCTTCACTGCAAATTCAATTTGCCTTATATCCATATAAACCGCCGGCAGCTTTGGCTCACTCTTAAAAGAAAAATTATAACCGGGATTGTTCGGTATAATTTCATTCACGCATTTTTTAGTCAAATGGAAAAAATTATATTTAGTTTTTTTCATCGGCTTCGGCGCAGCAAGATTAGACAGATGTGATATGTGCGAACCCAAACGATGTAATTTTTCCAATAATAATTTTGCTGTAAAAGAATTCCCATCAGAGTTATTATAAATTTTTGTAAGAGATTTCGTTAACCCTTCACAAGCAGAATAATCATTCATTATATCTCTATTAACAATATTTATAACAGATGATACTTTTTCTAATGCAGCAAGCCGTGCTTTTTCACTTTGCACTTTTTTTAATCTGTCTATCAACACTCCGGCTATTATTCCTACTGCCCAGATTAATATTAATTCAGAAAGATTTTCTGCAATATAAAACTTTGAAAAAAGACCGGTGTTTATGGAGTGCGGAAGATATAATAATGACACCACCAGAGCCAGCTTTATCGCTCCTTTTTTACCCAAGAACAAAGCCGCTAAAAGAACCGGGAAAAAATATAACTTCGTTAAAAGCCGATGTAGAAAATCAAGATATATTTCTTTTTGAGAGAAAGTTAAGAAATGAATAATACTAATCACTATTGCTAATGCAATTGTTCCGCTTAATATTTTTTTACCTTTACTTCCGGCTATTCTATTCATCATAGGTAAAATCAATTTTGTGGGAATCCATCCCTTTGGGAATAATTTACTCATTATCTTCACTTTCATCTGTTCATTATATTTCTGCATTGAAAAATATGTTGATGCTTAACTCCAAACTTGCTTCGGGATTTTGCTGTTTAATTGCAGTCGCTTCTTCAAATTCTAATTCTGCCTTTTCTTTTTCGCCGCTAATTTCATAGAGAACGCCAAGTAAGTAATGACCTTCAGCCTTGGACGAATTTTTTTCCTCATCCAGCTTAGCATACTTCATTGCTGTTTCATAATTTTTTTTCTTAAAGTGAACATCGGCAAGCAGCAATTCCATACGATTAAAACGCAAACCAAATGACTGCATTTCACTTATCACAGCAAGAACTTTATTGTAATCTTTTAACATCCAGTAAGCAAGGGATTTCCCCAAATAACTTTCAGTGTCTTTATTATCTATCCTCAAAGCACGGTTAAAAGATTCTATTGCTTCATTCAGCTTTTCATTCTGCAAATAAATTATTCCTAATTGCCTGATTGAATTTGGGCTTGTCGAATCAAGTTCCGTAGCTTTGTTAAGATTAACAACCGCTTCATCAAGATTTCCAATTATGCTATTTAGAATGCCAAGGTTATGATATGCCCTTGCTTTTTGAGGATGAAACTTCACTGCTTTCTCAAAATAACCGAGCGACTTTTCTAAATCTCCTTTCTGTTGCCAGATTACTCCAAGGTTAGTCAATGCTTCATAATCTGTGCTGCCATCTTCAAGAACCTTTTCATAATACTTACGAACACTCTCAAGGGAATTTTCTTCATCAGCAATTTGGTTTAAAAGATTTCTCTGTTCTATTGTTTTGTTTATGGAGTCATTCACACTCTGCGCAACTATCACTGCATTTAAGACCATAAAGAACCAACAAACAAAAACAATATTTTTTGAGAAATATTTTTTTACCATTTGATTCATCTAAACATTTTCTGCTTCGCAGCTTGCACTCTGTGAATTCTTCTCAACCTGTATTGTTGAATGTTCTATTCCAAATTTGTGATGAAGCTGTTTACAGACTTTACTTAAAAATTTATCATCTTTCAGTTCACCCGGAATAACAAGATGAGCCGTCAATGCAGTTTCTGTAGTGCTCATTGCCCAAATGTGCAAGTCGTGAACTTCTTTTACGCCTTCAAGAGAGCTTAAATATTTTTTTACTTCTTCAAATACTATATTCCTTGGAACAGCATCCATTGAGAGATGAAATGAATCCTTCAGCAAGCTCCAAGTTCCTATTGTTATAACCACTACTATTACAAAACTGATTATTGGGTCAAGCAAAAAGAATCCTGTAAGATTTATTAAAAGTCCTGCTGCAACTACTCCAAGAGAAACTCCGGCATCCGCAGCCATATGCAAAAACGCTCCCCTGATATTTATATCTGTTTCTCTTCCTTTCATAAAAAGAATAGCCGTAAGCGAGTTTATAATCACTCCAACTCCCGCAACTATCATCATTGTGGTCCCGCCAACCGGTTCGGGCTCAAGAATTTTCCTTATTGATTCAATCGTTATAGCGCCGACTGCAATTAAAAGAATTATTGCATTAAAAAGCGCTGCAAGTATTGTTGATTTTCTAAAGCCGTAGGTTCTTTTACTTGTAGTTGAAAATTTAGATAAATATATAGCACCCCAGGCGAGCAATAATCCTAAGACATCACTAAAATTATGCCCGGCATCGGCAATCAGTGCCATTGAATTAATAATTAATCCAAAGGTAGCCTCAACAATAATGTAGATTACATTTAATGCAATGCCGAAACCAAAAGCTTTATTATAATTGCGGTGTTGGCTGCTATGTGAATGATTATGATCGCGCTGCATTTTAATTTGTTTCCTCTTTTGCTCCTTTACCTTTCATTCTTTTCCACATTGGCAGATGGTGTATAGACAACAAGAAAAAAATGATTACTGCTGTTAATATTCCTAAAATATACATACCGAAAGAAATTGCCAATCCAACGGAAGCGGTTGCCCAAACGGTTGCAGCAGTTGTAAGCCCGGCTATTCTTCCTTGTTCTCTTAAGATAACGCCGGCGCCAAGGAATCCGACCCCGGTAACCACTCCGGTTGCGATGCGCGTCGGATCCGTGCCGGGAATATGAGATGAAACGAGTCCAAAAATACAAGCGCCAAGTGAAACTGCTGCGTAGGTTCGTATACCTGCATCGCCGCCGTGTCCTTCCCTCTCGTATCCTATCACGGCACCAAGGGCTGCTGAAAGCAACGCCCGCAGAGTCATTATGAGTTCTATATTCCAATCCATAATTTCTTCCCGATTACTTATATCTTAGTCTTAGTTTTATTATCTTCTATTTTCTCCCACAAAGCGGGATTTCCCCGCTATTAATTTTAGCTTTTTAGTAGCGGGGCAGGCAGCTTCGCTCAACATTTTCCGTTCTAAAGTTCCCCTTTGGGGGATTTTCCCAAAGGGATTGGGACTGTGTAAAAACTAAAATTGTAGTGCGATTCTCCGAATCGCTAATGTGAATTTTGAAGAAATTTGCAGTGTTTTAAACGAAACAGAGTTTCGTTCTACACTTTTTACACAGTCTCGATTCCTTCCGAAAGGGGCTATATCGCTCCTTCCCCTCTTTCGTTCGTTCTTATCTTTACAATATTAACAACTTCAGTAACAAAAATTTTCCCATCGCCCGGATTGCCGGTGTGAGCTGTTTTTTGAATTACGTTTATTATTTCTTCGACTAAATCGTTATGAACAACAATTTCTATTTTTGCTTTTGCAACTAATTTGTGAAGTTCTTCGTTTATTGTTTCTTCTGCATCTTTTCCTTTACCTTTTCCAAATCCTTTAATTTCTGAAATTGTAATTCCCGGCAGTCCTTCTATTTTATGAAGCTCGGTAATAACATCATCTAATTTGAATTGCCTGATTATAGCTTTTATTTCTTTCATATTTATTCTCCAATTTTTTTAGTGAAGAGAGATGACATCTTTTGAAAAGATGTCATCTCTACGCGTTTTACATCTCGCCTTCTGTTACTTTAATTGAAAACCATTTATATAAAGCCGGAACAACCAGCAATGTCAAAGTGGTTGATGTAACCAATCCGCCAATTACAACTGTTGCCAAAGGTCTTTGAACCTCGCTTCCGATTCCGGTAGCAAACAAAAGCGGTATCATTCCGAGCGCTGCTGCAAGCGCAGTCATTAAAACCGGTCTTACTCTTAAGCACGCTCCCTGAATTGATGCTTCGTCAATGCTTAGTCCTTCCATTCGTAACTGGTTTAAATATGTTACCAGAACTATTCCATTCAATAAAGCAATACCGAACAGAGCGATGAATCCAACTGATGCCGGCACTGACAGATTCTGCCCGGAAATCCATAAGGCAACAATTCCGCCGACTAAAGCCAACGGTATGTTCAAGAATATCAGCAGAGAATTTTTCAGCGAGTTAAAGCTGGAGAAAAGCATTATGAAAATTATGAACAGAGTAATCGGAACAACAACTGCCAATCTTGCATTAGCTTCCTGCTGCAGCTTAAACTGTCCGCCCCACGTTACAAAATATCCGGTGGGCGGAATTGTTGCCTTATGGATTTCCG
>JAMCWE010000076.1 GCA_023475265.1 Bacteroidota bacterium | reverse complement strand
AGCCAGAGCAAAAATTGGTATGATGAATCTGACATACAATATTTGTCGTTGTGTTCAGTTGAAAATAGTTGTTGCCATGGAATAGCTATGCCCGGAAGCGTTAAAATCTATGACATTGTCAAAGAATCTTTCTTTACAAACCGTTTAATAGCAGCATTCAATAAAACTAAGGGATAAATTTTCGTTTTAAGAGAACCATGGGAGATGTTTTATCAAATCGCCGCATCCAGAAATGTAGTTTTTAGAGGTGCCCAAATCATTTATAGCGCCAGGAATATTTATTTTTTATTTGAGGCCTTAATTCATTATTATTTTTCCGCCCAATTTGGGAGGGGCTGCAAGGCGCCGGGTTAATATCAATTATATTATTACTGTTATTTATTAATCTCATCAGCAATCAATTCCGCTTGCTTCAGTACTGTATAAATTGCCTTCTGCTGCTTAACCGGAAAATAAGCCTATAGCTCAACTGTTCTTGACCCCGCATCAAATGCGGGTAAACTCCAGATCAAGACTGTAAATAAATCACGAAAATATTACTTCATTTCGCTACGAAAAATAAACTCGCTTCGCTCAGACAGTATCTTTCTTTTAACACTTCATTCCACCTATCGGCGAACAAGTCCGTAATATTTTTTAATCCGGTTAAATAAGGCTAAACCGGGCAGGCGCAATTCTTTTAAGGTGCGAAGGATGGCAGGATAAAGAGGACTAATGCAATCAATATTATAAGATCGACGAGCTATAAAGCAAGGTAGATGAAATTTATTGCGGGAGGCACAGAATAGAAAACAGCTAAATAGAATTTTAGTAACTAACGGTACTTTGCGTCGATAGCAATATTAGAAGTTCTGATTCATCGTCAGTAAAATGAGATTCAAGTATTGTTTCATTATTCGTGACATTCTTGTATCCTTTTTCAGAAGTAGGTAGAAGAAATATTTTAACTACATCGCCTTTAATTTCAATAACTTCTTTTTGTGTTAACGATTCTAATATTTTATTAAATTTCTTTTTGTTCCACCCGGGCAGCATACTTATAAATTTTTCTTTGTCCAAAATAGTTTTGTTATGCGTATAGATGCGTTCGCGTTTTTTAGTGTCATGTATATTCATAATAAATCTCCTAACATTGTACCCTTATAAATATAGTCTATTGTTTATCAATACCCTAGGTAATTAGATTGAGCGTGGAATTTTTGTGTTGAAAGCCGGGCATGCTTAATTCTTTTTATGCACTAATAAAAGTAACCAACGGTATTTATTTGAGGCGGGTGAAGAATTACAGAGGAACTTGTTTTGTTTACAGCCGAAGGTTGATTGATTATTAAAAAAATATGGCCTTGTAATTGCATCTTTAATAGTGTACATTCATTTGGATTTAATGTTTAGGAGAAGATGCTATGGAAAATAAAATATTGGTGTGCAGCCACGATTTATCTTCAGCGTTAAAGATAAAAATATTTCTCGAAGAAAAGGGTTATTATGTTTTTGATCCTATATCCTCGGGGGATGAATTGATTGAAGCTGCGTTGAAACATTACCCGACACTAATAATTTCAGATATTACATTAAAAGGTGAAATAGACGGTATCGAAGCTATTTCGCGTATTTCAGGAATAACAAAGATACCGTACATTTTTGTTGCAGACGGAAAAGAAAATATTTCTTTAATTAAAAGTTATTATCTCCATCCGATTAATGTATTTATAAAACCAGTTGATTTAAATGAGCTTCATCTTTACGTTAATGATAATACCAGGATTTTAAACTATACTGCACATAGTGATTATTATCTAGGGTAAAAGAAAATGTTTCATTGTTCTTTTGTCTTGAGCCGCCAAATATCGGACAGGTAAATCAATTCCTACATAGACCCCAAAATATAGATCCGGCAATTATTTTTCCCAAAGAACAGTTAAGACGGCGTTGTATCTGTACATTGGAATATTCTGCTCAAAAAGGAAGTAATCTTTTTTGTAGTTGAAATCTTCCTGGAACCAGGCATCTGCAAGTATTGTTTCTACTTCATCAGAAATTTTTTCTCCCTTATAAAACTCATAAGCATATGACGAAGAACTTACACTGCTCCCAGTCCTTATGAATTTAAACGGGAAATAATTGTTTATACGGCTCCATTTTACGACGCCGTCCTTGCTCATAATAATTGCTACCGGATGGCTCCCCGCTTCAGCATAACGCATAGCAGCAGCACTAAGTGAAACTCCAAAATATTCAGCAATATCCGAAAGAATTTTTTTCTCGAACCTTTTACCTTTAGTAAAAGAACGGAACCATTCTTCGGGCATAAGCAGCTCAGCAGCAAAATCGTTGGCGTCTACTTCGGCAGATATACTTTGCTTAATGCCTCTGATATCCAGACCGCTGCAGAAATAACTGCCGTTCTTTTTACCGGAATTAAAATAGTGTCCAAGCTCATGAGCAATGGTAAATTTTTTCTGCCCCTGTTCTACGAGCTTTCTATCGACAGAAATAATTCCTATGCTGTCTTTGAAAACCAGCTCACCTTCACAAGCGGAAAGGTCCCTTTCCTCAATAAAAATATTTTCGCAGCCCGCAATTGCATATAAGTCGATCTTACCCGGTTCATCAAGGAATAAATCCTTTAGCAATTTCTTAGCGTTAGCTTTTGCCAGTATGCTCATCACCGTTACCCAGAAAATTTTTAATGTTATTTATTTTCTCCTTCTGTATTTTTAATTCTTCCTGGTTATCTTCAGCAGAACTTTGCTTCCTGTACGCAAAGCCCAAATCATTTAAAGAATGATCATCCTCTTTTATAATCCCCGTGTTAACAGCTAGACCCTTCAAAAAGTCACCTGCCTTTTTTTGTTTTTCCCTCCCTATTTCTAAATTAATTTCAGCCTCCTTTTTCTTAAGAAAAAAATTCACCCGATCAATAACCGCATCAGGATCTTCCCCGCGCATGAGAAATTTAGACCGAATATCTTCTTCATTTTCGTCGGGTGACAGAAAAATGTCGAACAATATTTTCAGTCGTTGATATGTCATAATAGCACCTAAGTTATTTGTATAGTTTATTATTTATAGTTGAGTATTTTTAATTTTAAGTCAATTGGTAAATTCTGTAGAAGATGACGTGGAAATTGCCTGCTAATTTTTCGTCTTATAGTTCTTATCGAGGATTCTATCGTATCCGTATTCAAACCTAGATATTCGGCAATTTGTTTTTGTGTTTTTCCGGTTAACATTTCATTAAATATTATCTGTGCATCAATATCATCTTTTAGAATAACATCCCGGCAGTAGTTTTCAATTTCATCTGCATCAATTTCACCTTCAACATCTTCCGGAGATGTATTAATAATCGTATCAATATCATCGTTATATTCATCATTATCGCCTGGCGGTTTACCTGTGGGCACTAATCGTATTTCTTTTTTAGCAACATTTGAAACTTCACTCTTTATATTGCCCCATAGCATTTGTTCGGGAGTAAACTTATTTATTTCCCATTTACGTGTGCCGTCAATTAAATCACCATTGCCCCATAGCATTTGTTCGGGAGTAAACTTATTTATTTCCCATTTACGTGTGCCGTCAATTAAATCACCGATGACCTCATGCATTATTCCTTCGCCTGTGTTCGATTTTATAAATTGAGGACCCAGAAAGTCGCAAAGCATGCTTTGAGCCCAATCTATCATCTTCAAATAAATATCACGGTTGTTATTAATAAATTCTTCAATCAAACTAAGGCGGCATTTTGCTTGTTCTGTATTTTCCAAATTATCACCTAAAATTTTTCTTCTATGTAGTATTACTCCTACAATTTGAAATTCCGGCAGAGACAGAATAACAATTTATAAGAGTAATACTCTATGGAATAAGGAATTTATAAATGGTAAGCATAAATTATTTAATTAGAGTTTTAAGGAAAGAAAACCGGAATAAAGAAGCCGGTATAATGGATAGCAATTTGATATTATCCGTCATTCTCTCGTCCGCTTCCCGTTTATTTTATATGCGTTTGCCGTTTAATAATCGTCCGCCTTTCGTAATGCAAGCGTACCCGGCTCATCAAATAAAAAGAATTACAACCGTAGCTTTAGCCTAGTGCCGGTTATTAAAAGAATATTTGAATCGAACCAATATAACAATTTATCCCCGCCTCTAAAGCTAACCATTATTTGAAATGAACGAATAAAATTAATAAAATTTTTAATAATAAATTATAAGGAAAAAATATTATGGCTGAGATAAAAAGTGGCATACTCAGTGATATACGAGGTGCCGTAGGAAAAGTAACTGGTCGTATTTATAAAGGGAGAAATATACTAAGCCAGAGACCGGGCTTTAGAAAGCCTTCAACAAATCCCGCAGCAGTCGCAAGGAAAAATAATTTCAGACTCTGCGTAAAGTTCGGTTCGGCAGCCAGCACGTTAGATGTAATAAAAGCTGCATGGCTGAGCATCGTACCCGCAGACTTGAATTATTTTAATTTCTTTATCAAGACAAACCTTAAGTTTGTTGATGCGGAAAAATTAACCAACTACAACATAATAACACCCTACAGCGGCTTTCGCATCAGTAAAGCATCCAGTGCAATTACGCCTGCTTCATTAAGCATAGAGATAAGCGCGCTGACAGGCACTTATAACTTTGATACGGAAAGTGAAGTTAAGGTAAAGCTCTTTGCGGTTATTTACTTATCAGATGCAACAAATCCGCTGGCACCGGAATATTCTTTTATGCCGGTGGAATTTGATGCGCAGGCATTACAGCTTGACAATAGTCTGCCATTCACAAAAAATCTCTTACTTTCGGATCAGGCAGAAATTGAAAGCTACAGCAGCCGTATAGTATATGCTGCAATTGCTACACTCGATGCAAATGACAATCCGGTTAACTTCTCAAAGACCATCTATATAGAGTAAGCCTGCCAATGCCGGCGCCGTTAGGCGCCGACGATATTTATTATAAATTGTTTTGGAGGGATATTACCGCATGTATCGATTTTTCGAGGTCAAATTATTTGCAGGGTATTATTTTTTATTTCCTTAGCAAGGGATAAAGTCTTAGGATATTCATTCCATTCTTTACCTCTGAATATTCTGCCGTTAGCTTTTTTGTTACGTTTAATTTCATCGGCGCCCCAAGTTCCCCACTGTTTAAAAAAGAAAGCTACGCCTTGCTGCTTACATTGACGAAAGATTTCTTCAATCCAGATTTGCTTTATAGGTCTAGCTTTTATTCCGGACTCACCGCCTACTATAGCCCAATGAATATTTTTGAGATTAATTTCCCCAACAGAACCAATTAAAGGTTCAAAGGAAATAAATCTAATTTTAGCTTTTACTTTTCTGAGAGAATCAATTCTTTTTTTGAAAGTTGAATTTTCTACACTAACGCCGAGCCAAACGTTTGATGGAACTTCTTTTTTAGAAAAATATTCCGACATAATCTTATCGCGCTTGGTAAGAATCTGGAAGGTATGTAACGGCGTTTTTTTAATAACGTCAAAAATCATATTCAAATATTCAAAAGGCATTTCTTCGTGGAATAAATCGCTCATTGAGTTTACAAAAAACTTGGTAGGCTTTCTGATTTTTAACGGTTCTTCCAAACGGTGAGGAAGTATTTTAAAAGTAAAGCCGTCTTTATAATCCTCAACACCCATCGCTTTCAAACGTCTTGCAAAAACTTCAGCATAACAATATTTACAGCCGGCAGAGACTTTGTCGCAGCCGATGCTGGGATTCCAAACTTTTTCAGTCCACTCGATTTTGGATGTTTTCATTTGTTTTTCTTTTCAATAATTTGTTTAGCAATCTTTAATGCAGTTTGATTGTTAGATGCAAAAACAAAATGATATATTGGAACGTTTTTAGTATTATACAATTTTAATGGCTCATCTGAAACATATTTCCAAATACTCTTAAGTTTCTCGATGTAAAGTTCGGCAATTTTAGAAACAGAATCATTAATCTTAACAACTAAATCGACAGAACCAAATAATGTGTCTACAGTTTCGGTCGCATAAAATCTATTTCGAATTTCATCTTCGGTTAATCCAAAGTAAGACTGAAGCTTATTTGAAAAGATCAATTTCCCTTTTCTGTCCAAGAAACGATTAATTATTACACCAGAAGGAATAAGAATCCAAAGATCAACTCTTTTATCTTTTAATTTTTCTATACTTGACCAGTCTATTTGCATTCCGAATGGGTCTAATAAAACAAGCGCAGCTTTTTTATCATTTATAAATTTAGATAGCCTATCTAATTGAAAGTTAACATCTTTACATAGGAAATAACATTTATCATTCACTATTCCTTTTTCTTTTAGCTTATTCTCTAATAAGGTAATTGATGGTTTATCATTATCAACGAAAAAATAATAATCAAATTTTTGAATTAAACTAAGTACTCGTTCTGCTGAGCCCTTATATAATTCTAATTCTTCTTTTATAAGATATTCTGCAAATAAATTATTTTCTTCCACAATTGAAGATAAAGATCTTTCGCCGCTTCCGGCAAAGCCGTCAAAATAGATTGTGGTAGGCCAGCCGTTATATTTTTGCTTTTGCGAATTCATAATAGATAAATAAGCATTAACGTAATTTTCAAATGCCTCCAATTTTATTTCTGTCCAGTCACCACCCCAACTGATTTGAGGTTCACTAACTTTATTCATTTAAGAAACCTTTATTTGTCTTAAATTTATCATAATATTCTTGGCTTTAGCCAGGCGAGGGCTCTAATTTAATTCGTAACTTTTAATTAATAGTGACTTTGCTTTTTCAAAATCATTCATGTCTTTTATTTTTATCTCAAGGTTGCCCGTACCCAAATGTCCTATTTTGCCGACGTCCCTCGTAAATCCTTTTTCCGGTTTGAATGTATCAAGGTCTAAGTTTATAAAAATAATTATCCAATCGTTCTGGGGATGAATTTCTATTGATGCAAAGTTTTTTATTTTTCTAAAGGCATAATAAAATTTTAGCTCTTTCATCTGAACATCTTCACCAAGCGCTGAAAGGAATGACTTTGCCGCTTCAAATAAGTCTTTTACTTTATTACTTGATTTAGCAAGCAGTTCATTTGCCGTTGAGTATTTTACTCTTTTAGTTGCTTTCCCGTTTTCTGCTGCTTCCCCTGTTACGGAGTTTACTAATTCAAGCAATAATAAATCGTCATATTTTTTGTACCTAATAAGTTCTATATTCCTTTTAATTTGCTGCACTGCATATGAATCATACTTTGTATAATCTCCGGCAATACAAATTAAGCGGGCGCTGTTCCATTCTATTTCTTCAGCAATTTTATTTCCTAACTTTTTCATTACAAGTAACTGGAACTCTGCTTTATGGTCTAAAAGCCAATCCAGATAAAATAAGCCCTGGTTCATTACGTTTTCATTTACCGCACGTTTATATTCAAGTATAACGGGGCAATTGTTCTCATCAATACCAAGTGTATCAATTCTCCCGGCATGTCTTTCCCCGGTGCCGTATTCTGAAGCTAAAAATATTACTCCTAAAAAAGAATCAAGATTAGCTTCAATAAGGTTTTGAAGCGATCTCTCTATTGTGAAAGATTTTCCTTCAAGCTCTTTTACTTTGTTGTTTTGAAGATGAAAAAGTTTTATGTCAGACATAATTACTACTCGAGTATTATTTCAAATAAATTCTAATAGCTTTTTTGCTCTATTAGTACTTTTATTAGCCCCGTCAACTGAACATATTTTACCATATTTTTTAAGTTCTTGAATGTCAGTACGATTGATAACTTCTTTAGTATTATAACTTTTATCGAGGATGAAAAATCTTATAGTTATATCAAAATCTTTCAACAAGTTAAGAATTGCCTTTGTTTTCTTTTCCTTATTTTCAAAATCAGGACAAAATGCAAATATTAGTCCGTAATCTTTGTCTTTATATTTTTTAATAAAGTTTTCAACCCATTCAAATAGCTTTCCTGAAATATCATCGTTAGACATATGTTTTACATAAAACCATTTATTGTTTACTTCAATCCAATGTTTATGTGCAGAGCCGATGAATCTTTTTAATGTAAACGATTTACCCCAATTTTCATGACCAACTACTGCTATAGCATCATTCATAATTTTCATCATCCTTTCATTTTAAAAAGTAGTCAACATGTTTACTTACCTTTAAATTTAAATAACCCGTCCAAAACACCCATAGTACCCGGCATTGTTGGTCCACCATCATTTTTAAGAAGACCTGTATCTGCCCTACTAAATAATGCCTGCAAAATTATTTCCCTTTCAGATGTTTCAATTGCTTTTTCATTTAGTAATGCCAAATATACATGAGTAAGTTGGTGTCGTTCATTAGCATCACGGGATAAGTGGAAACAACTTGTAGAATATTTTACAAAAATGCTTAGTAGATAAGTAAAAACCGAAACAAATAATGCAAAAATTATAAAACCTTTGAGATGATCGGATGTTATTTGTCCTTTTAACCAGAAAGGGAAATTATAAAATATTAATACTCGTATTAGACCAAGAATTAAACCAACTCCAAGTGCAGCGAACGTCCAATACATTCCTTTCTTATTATAATCATTTTTTAATTCATCCCAATATTTTGCTGGTTCTTTAAGGCGTAACTCTTCATGATAAGTTTTGCGTAGCGATTCAAATTCATTCTTAACTTTGCTTATTTCAAATTCATAATCTTTTTGCTGTCTGTCTGTTTGAGCTAGAAATTTTATATTCGAGCTATCTAAATTTGCCAATGATTTTTCGAGTTCAATTTTATATTGCTCTGTTAAGGTAAAATGATTTTCCTTAAATTCTTCTAATTTGTCTATGTATCTAAGATTTATTTGTTCTAATCTATCGAAGGCTTTCTTTTCATCTTCTTCAAGCATAGAGCTCTGCATATAATTGTATGCAGCACCTATACCTAAAAATTGGTACTTATTATTTGGTATAGCATGTTCATCAGTCATAAGTATTTTATATGCAAAATCAACTATTGAAGGATTTATTTTATACTGACTGCAAAGGAACTTACCAAATTTAGAATTTGAATAAACAAAATATTTATTTGATGTAGTTAGATTTTTAATATTTGAAAAAATTGAATCTATATCACTTTCATTATTTATATCATTAATACTATTCAGATGTGATCTAATTTTATAAAACCTATCATGGATAATTTTAATTGTTTGACTTTTATCATAGTCTTTCCAAAAATTTAATTCTTCATTTACGAAATTGTTGAAATACTCAAAAGAAGTAAATCTCTTTTCTGTCCCATCGGAAAAAGTAAAATTAGAATGTTTATCTAAAAAGATTTTATTTATTATGTCAATACTCGCAAACATTTTTGTACCCTTTCGTTGAAAAAATTAATTCGCTATTTAACATTTTCCACTATTCTTATCCCTCCTCTGTCAATTCATAAAGGCTATAGACAATTTTTTGTAATCTTAATAGTTTTTTTATTTAGTATAAAATGCTTTTATTAAATAGTCTATTTTATACCCTTCAATCTCGTTTTTAATTTTATCATGGATTAAATTTAGATTGTACATTCTAATTTTACATACTGTTCTACTAACATTAAATATGTTAGTTAATTTTGTAATTATCGCTTCAAAATCCTTATGGCTGTAATTTTTTTCCTCCAAGTAAATAAGACCTATATTTTTACTAATCCCCATTTCTTTCTGGATATTTTCTAAAGCCATTTTTATAGTATTTTTAGGCATAAGTAATGAGGCTGCAAAATTATTTGCCTGCCATTCTAACCAATCTCTAACTGTTTCAAGTTCTTTTTTTACATATATAAATTTATTCTCATCATCTAATACGCTTATGATTTTATTTCTTTTGTCGTCCCGAATCGGTTTAAGCGTATGCAGAAAAAGATGTCCTAATTCATGTGCGACAACAAAATTAAAGGCAACAGAATTCTCTTTTATATGACTAGCAATCTGAATACTCTTTTCATGTAAATGTGTTACACCCAAATTTATTTTTCCTTCATTACCGCCTAAACCATCAGAATAAGAAAAGGAAAGTTTTTTATTTTGTTTTAATAAGTTTATAATACTATTTAAAGTTATAGCTATTGGTAAATCTAACACTCGTGGGGAATATAAAAATAGAAACAATTGTGCAATTTCTTCTATACTATTTCTTGACAATTTGGGCAAATTATTATCATCATATTTTAAGTGTTCATAAATATATTTTAATTTCTTTTTTGCCCTTCGTATCCTTTCATTTTCTTTTTTTTCAGCTTGCTCAATTATTGTCTGCGCTGCATTATTTACCTCCATTTAATTAACTCCCTCCACTACCCTTATCTCTTCCTCCGTCAATTCATAAAGCTTATAAACTATTTTTGTCTTAAAAATAATCATGTTAATCCCTTAATCCTTCGAATCCTGGTTGAGAC
>JAMCWE010000009.1 GCA_023475265.1 Bacteroidota bacterium | reverse complement strand
AAAAGAAAGCGGTGCTAAAAGTGAGCGTTTATTTGTATTTATTGATGAAATTCAAAACCTGCCGGAAATTACTAAGATAATAAAATACCTGATAGATAAATATAAAGTAAAGTTTATAGTAACGGGATCTTCAAATTATTATTTGAAGAATTTATTTCCGGAATCGTTAAGCGGGAGGAAATTTCTTTTTGTGCTGCCGCCATTGAGTTTTAGGGAATATCTTTTTTTTAATGATACTGCAGAAGAGGCTGCTGATCTTCCGGAGGGAAATATTGAAAAAGTTTTGAGGGAATATTCTTTACTAGAATTTAAGAAATACGAACCGGGCTATGCAGAATATTTGGAATATGGAGGATTCCCGGAAGTTGTTACTACATCTGATATCAAAACAAAAAAAGACGTCCTGAGGAATATTTTTGCTTCATTTTTTGAGAAGGACATCCGTTTGCTTACCGATATAAAAGACATTCGTGAGTTAAGGGATTTAATTCTTTTGTTAGTTCCGCGGACGGGAAATATGCTTGATATAACAAAGCTGTCATCTGAATCCGGTATTAACAGAGTTAAATTATATGATTACCTGGAGTTTTTGCAGGGCTTATTTTTTATCAAGCTTATTCCCAAATTCAGTGGAAGTATAGATAGGTCGGTTGCGGGCGGGAAGAAAATTTATTTTTCAGATAATGGAATACTGAATGCAATTGGAAGAGTAAATGACGGGCAGCTATTAGAAAATTCGGCGGCAAATCAATTAAGTTTATATGGGGCGTTGTCATTTTACAATAAAAGAAACACAGCCGAAATAGATTTTATTCTTGATAAAAAAATAGCATTTGAAGTAAAGACGAAAGCAGTAGAAAAAGATTTAACAAAGCTTGAAAACATTTGCGGCAGAATAGGGATTGAGAAGAGTTATCTTATCAGTTTGAATTATACAACCGCTGGCAGAACAATTTTTCCTATGTTCCTTTAAAGAATGTTTGGAATGACGATTTTAGGATTGAAGATTGATGAATGATAGGAATGAAGAATGAAGGAATGACGAATGACGAATGATAAATGAAGGATTGATGATTGTAGGATTGAGGAATACCTACGTTTCACTTGGGTAATTAGAATTGATGATTGAGATTTTTATTCGACAATCGACAATCGACAATCGAAAATCCAAAGGGATTGAAGGATTGACGAATGATTGGATAGAAGGAATGAAGATTGAGAAGTATGGATAAAAGGGAATTAATATTACGTACTAAGAAGTTTGCTCATGATTGTGTTAAGTTGGCTGTTATACTTCCTACTACTTATCTAGGTAATCATATTAAGGGGCAATTGATCAGATGCAGCACTTCAGTAGCAGCAAATTACCGCGCTACATGCCTTGCACAAAGTAAAGCTGCTTTTATTTCTAAAATAAGTATTGTAATCGAAGAATCAGATGAGAGTGAATTCTGGCTAGAGTTTATAATAGATGAAAATTTACAGGTTAAAGAAAAAGTTGAACTTTTAAGAAAAGAAGCTCACGAACTAGCCTCGATATTTATTGCTTCAAGAAAAACAGCAAGGGGGAATGGTGGGTGACGATTGACGAAGGACGAGTGATGAATGATTGGAATGACAAATCAAGATTGACGAATGATTGGAATGATGATTTTAGGATTGAAGATTGAAAGAATGAAGGAGTAACGATTTGTAACTGGGCTTTTATTCGACAATCGACAATCGTAATTCGACATTTCAAGGGGGAATGAAGAATGTTTGGAATGACGAATGATGAATATTGGAATGACAAATCAAGATTGACGATTGATGATTGAAGGATTGATGATAGACGAATGATAGGAATGAAGAATGAAGGAGTGACGATTTATGACTGGGCTTTTATTCGACAATCGACAATCGTCAATCCCAAGTCATTAAATAAAAGAAATTACCCTGTATTCTGCGCTACAAAGTAAAATTAATCAATAGTTGAATAGATTTTAATTTTATAATTCATTTTAAATAACAATAGTATTTATTATTTTTATACATTAAATCTTTGGGATAATCCTTTAAATGAAACATATAATTATTGCATTTTTCACTTGTTTAATATTTACCTCTATTATTTTTGCTCAAAATGAGGGAGTCCAGATCGGTAGTAATTTAAGTGCCAGGCAAACATCTGCAGGCGGATATTATGATTATTCAGATCCGCAGGCAGTTAATATTAAGGTAGCAATTTGGGGATGGGTAAGGTACCCCGGTAAATACATTATACCTGCGTACAGTAATGTAAATGATCTATTATCTTATGCGGGAGGACCTACGGACGCGGCACATATGGAACACTTAAAACTGATAAGGACTGAAAAAGATTCATCGGAGACTATAATTCCGATAAAATATCAGGATCTTTTGGTTGAAAATGATATTAAAAGTTTTCCCAAAGCGCCGCCATTAATGCCAGGGGATGTTTTAGTAGTATCGGGTGAGCCAAGACTCTATTTTAATAATTATTTATCTATAACATTGTCTGTTGTGTCAACGCTGGTTTCGGTTGCTACGCTTTTGTATTTAATTGTGAAAAAATAAGGAAACGGATTTATGGAATTTAATAATAACAACAACAATAACGGCCACAGTATAAATCCCGAAAATACCCGGACTCTTAAAGATTATATTAATCTGGTAAGGAATAATTTAATCCCGGTATTAATCATCGCAATTACCGCGACAGCCGTTTCTATAATATATGCCATATCGGCAAAGAATATTTATCAATCAACTACATCATTAAAGATATCAAAACCGCAGGGCAGCTTACTTTCCTCAGCAATAATGCCCGATCTAGGAAGCTTTACTGATGACAGGTTCATTTCGACCGAAATTGAAGTGATGAAAAGCTACAGCATAAGGTATAACGTAGCAGAGGCATTATTAGACAGCTTAAAAGCTGTAAATGTTCCCGACAAATTTTACATAATTTTCAATCATAGTTTAAGTTCAAATAAAATTAGCTTATTATCAACTCGGGAAATTGCAAAGGGCCTGAAATCAATAGTTAAAATTGAACAGAAGCGCGGAATTGATATAGTAGATATTTCCGTGGAGTCGCCGTCTGCATTTGAAGCTGCAATGATAGCTAATATTTATGCAAATGAATACAGGGAGTTTAACCTAGAAATTAACAGGGATCAATTGACTGTAGTAAGGAAGTTTTTAGCACAGCAGGTAAACGATAAACAAGCCGAACTGCAGAATACTGAAAACTTATTAAGTGCGTTCCAGGCGAAGAACGGAATAATTGCACTGGATGCACAATCCCAAGCATTAATAACACAGCTTGCAAATTTTGAAGCTCAAAGGGATGACGTAGTTATTAGTCTTGCGGGTACAAATAAAGTATTGAAACAATTAAAAGATGAACTAAACCAGCAGGATCCCAAAATAGCTGCTTACCTTGAAAGTGTTGCCCAGCAGTCATCACTGCAGGCAATACAGGACGGAATAGCAAAGCTTGAAGTGAATAAAGAAATTGCATTGGCAAATAATTCGAATATAGACAAATCAGTTGTTGTAAAAGATTATGATAACCAGATAAATGCCTTAAAATCTCAATTGAAACAAAAAGTAAGTATTGTAAAGCAGGGTATTTTTGCAAGCAGCCCGGATGAAATTAAAGATCTAACCAGTAAGATACTTGATGCAGAAGTTCAATCAAGATCGCTTTCGATTCAAGTTGATGAGCTAAATAAGCTGGTTACCAAATATGAATCACAGTTTAATAAGCTGCCTGTAACTGCAATTGAATACGCAAGTTTAGAGAGAAACCGGGAAGCCGCAGAAAAGCTGTATGCCTTGCTTGAAGAGAAATACCAGGAAGCGGTAATTAATGAGCAATCACAGCCGGGAAATGTATTCATAGTTGACAAAGGTATCATACCCACTACACCAGCTAAGCCTAACCGTATTTTAATAGTATTAATTGGTTTAGTGTTAGGTTTGGGACTTTCGTTCGGATATGTTTTTGTAAAAGACTACTTTGATAATACAATTAAGACGCCGGAAGATATTCAGAATAGAAATATTAATGTGCTTGCCTGGATACCTCAAATTGAAGGAATCGGAACAAACGGCAATAAAGAATTTGAATTTATTGTTGCTAAAAAACCGGATTCAATTCCGAGCGAAGCCTTTAGAGCTTTAAGAACCCGTATCCAATATTCAAAAATAGGTAATGATGCATTAAAAACTATTTTAGTAACATCATCAGTTCCCCAGGAAGGTAAGACTACAGTAAGTGTAAATATCGCAGGTACATTTGCTCAATCCAACAAGAAAACATTAATAATTGATACGGATTTAAGAAAGCCGAGACTGCACTCGATATTTAAGGCGCAAAGATATCCGGGAATAATTGATTATTTATTTGATCAGGTAAAGCTTGAGGATATAATACGTCAAAGCGAAGTAAATAATTTAAGCTTTATAACTGCAGGCACCATTCCGCCAAATCCTTCAGAGATGCTTGAGTCAAAACCAATGCAGGATTTCTTGTCGGAAATGCGTAAGAGATTTGATATTGTAATTTTGGATTCTGCACCAATAATAGCCGTAACTGACTCGGAAATATTAGCCACACTTGTTGATGCAACCATACTTGTGGTATCGGCAGAAAAAACAGAAATTGATTTAATGGTAAAAGCATCCGAACTGATAAAAAAAGGAGCGTCTTCGTTTATCGGCACTGTGCTTAACAACTTTACCTATAAAAGCGGTTACGGTTCTTATTATAAATATTATTATTATTACACAAGCCCAACAAACGGTAAAAAATCACGTTCTTCAACGAAGGCAAAAGTTTAATTAAAGTTTCGCTTTTAGAGGGCAGAGGATTGAAGAATAAAACCCGCTAAATATAAAGGCGGGTTTTTTATTTCCTATTTGCGGCGTATTTATTTAATTTTCTGATATATTATAAAACTATTTGACCAGGGTACGTTAAGACAAGAATCTAAATGTTTGTAAAGAATAAGTTAAAAAAAATTAAGCTGATTGTTGCCGACCTTGACGGCACACTTTTGACAAACGAAGCTAAAATAAGCGAAAGAACTAAGCAGTTAATAATTGAATTAGAAAAACTCGGAGTCCTTTTTTCGTTTGCATCGGGGAGATTACATTCCGCGCTAATTTCATTTGCCGAGGAACTAGACATTAAAATACCTTTAATTTCATTAGACGGATGTTTGATTAAAAATCAGCCCGAAGGTAAGGTATTATTTGAGTCTTACGTTCCGGAGAAATATGTGAATAAAGCCTTACAGTATGCCGATAAATTTCTTTTGAATATAGCTCTTTGCCATGCAGATGCTATATATTATACTGACAGTAATTCTGTCATACCGCAAATAATGGAAAAATTCGGTGCTAAGTATGAAGAGGTTACTGATTATAATAGTTTAACAGATAAGACGCTGGAAATATCCATGTCGAGTGATTACAAAGATAATATAAAATATGTGCGCGACAGGTTAAGCTTTCCTCATTCATTTGGGTTAAATACTTCTTATTTTAAGTCGCACAGCTATAAAGGTGTTTATTACCTGGAGATTAGGAATAAAGGAATAAATAAGGGAAGGGCATTAAAGATACTTTTGCGTAATCTCAGAATAAGTCCAAAAGAGATCGCAGTAATAGGTGATTGGCATAACGATATAAGCATGTTTTTACCTAAGGTATTAAAGGTAACTTTGAGCAACAGCCTTCCGGAATTGAAACGGATTGCTGATATTGAAATACAAAAGGATAATAACCAGGAAGGCGCAGCTGAATTTCTTGAGATGGTGCTTAAAGCAAAATTAAAGTAAAAAAGCATATTTCTATTTTCAAATAATTAAAATAAGCTTATGACAACCAGGCGTAATATTTTTAGGAGAAATCCTTCATTCGATAGATGCCCTTCGTGTAGTAAGACCAATACACTTCATAGGTCGCGTGCGAGAAATTGGAAAGAATTGCTATTGAAGAATATTTCTTTCTATAAGATTTATAGATGCCGGGAGTGCGGCTGGAGAGGCTATATTTCAACAGTCTCTTTTTCAATAGCTACATTTAGAGTTATTTTACTTTATTGCATTCTGGTGGTAGTCGTAGCTTTTATTGTCCATGAAATATTACATAGGTTTGCATTCTAATATTCACAATCATTATTATTTTTTATTTACCGAATGAGAATTAAAAATAGAATGGAAGTTAGTCACTTTTGCCTTCGATTTTAGACATATCATTTTTTCCTATATTTAAATACAGAAATAAACAATAGGTTATTATGAAAGGAATCGTACTAGCCGGCGGATCGGGATCAAGGCTTTATCCCATTACAAAAGTTTACAGCAAGCAGCTTACTTTAATTTATGATAAGCCGCTCATATACTATCCTTTGTCTGTGCTGATGCTGGGCGGGATAAAAGATGTATTAATTATTTCGAACCATGAGACGATCCCTCTGTATAAACAGTTATTTAATGATGGCTCGCAATACGGGATGTCTATGAATTATGCGGTTCAGCCGGAGCCGAAAGGTATTGCCGAAGCTTTTATTATCGGTGAAAAATTTATTAACGGCGACAGCGTTACTTTAATTTTAGGCGATAATATTTTTTACGGCAATCTAAATTTCTTTTATAAAGCGTTAAAGAAAAATTCCGATGCAACAATATTCGGTTATCAGGTAAATGATCCGGAAAGATATGGAGTAGTAGATTTTGACAATAACGGTAAAGCATTATCAATTGAGGAAAAACCCAAAGTTCCAAAATCAAATTACGCTGTGCCCGGAATTTATATTTATAATAATGATGTTGTAAGCATTTCAAAAAACTTAAAGCCTTCCGCACGCGGCGAATTAGAAATTACGGATGTAAACCGAGAATATTTAAAACAAGACAAGTTAAAGGTAGAGAAAATAGGAAGAGGGATTGCGTGGCTTGATACCGGGACTCCCGAAGCATTATTGCAGGCCGCAAATTTCTTTGGTGTAATTGAGCAGCGGCAGGGATTGAAAGTCGGCTGCATCGAAGAGATAGCTTATAGAATGAAATTTATTGATAAAGCGAAATTTGAAAATTTGATTGACTCGATACCGAAATCATCATACAGAAATTATCTGGAAAGAATATTAATCGATACGTAATTACTTTGCGACTTAGCGTCTTTGCGGTTAATAAATTTTTTACCGCAAGGACACAAAGACGCAGAGAAAAACAAAGAATATGAAAATAGAAAAAACATTTATATCTGATTTATTAGTAATAACTCCGGATGTATTCGGAGACAGCCGCGGATATTTTTTTGAATCATTCAGCTTTAAGAAGTATGAAGCGTATGGCGTTTCATTCAACTTTGTGCAGGATAATATTTCAAAATCGAAAAGAGGAACGGTTAGAGGGCTGCATTATCAAGCCGGCGAAAAAGCGCAGGGTAAGCTTTGCCAGGTAATAAAGGGAAATGTCCTTGATGTTGTGGTTGATATTAGGTTTAACTCGCCCACATTCGGAAAATATTTTTCAATTGAATTATCGGAAGAAAATCATACTCAGCTTTGGATACCGCCGGGATTCGCTCATGGCTTTTCTGTATTATCAGATGAAGCTGTCTTTCATTATAAATGTACCGCATATTACAACAAGGAAGATGAAAGAGCAATTCTTTATAACGATCCGGATCTAAAAATTGATTTGGAAAGTAGAAAATCCTATTGTCTCTGAAAAGGACCTTCTCGCAAAAAGCTTTAAAGAAATAGAAAAGGATTTTGTTTATAATAATTAAAACAATTGCAGAGTTTGTTATAGCTAGCCAAAGTCAGATGAATAGCTACTAATTCAATATTTTATAATTCTTATTCCCAGAAGGGGAAAAATATATAAGGCGAAGGCAACGCCTTCGCGAATATGACAATAGAAAAGAATATTTACCCGTAATTACTATTATTAATAGAATTGCAGATCACGTACATATTCTTTGCAGACTTTCGCGAAATTTATCTATTGCGAATGTAATAGGAGAAATCAAACGTGGATCAACCAAATGGATTAAGACTAAGAACAAAATACTTACTAAATTTGCGTGGCAAAATGGATATGGAATATTTTCTGTTGGAAATTCAGAAGTTGAAAATGTAAAAAATTATATTTTAAATCAGAAAGAACATCATTCAAAGCAGAATTATCAGGATGAGTTAAGAAAATTTCTAAATGAATTTGAAATCCGAAACGATGAGAGATATGTGTGGGATTAATATTATATCACCCATATAGAGAATGTCGCGCAACCTATTTTTCTCAGTGTATCTCGTGAATTCTCCGCGGAACTCCGTGTAATTCCTTAAAAAATCAGTTACACGGAGAGACGCAGAGAAGGCGCGGAGTTCCACAGAGAAGTTGTGCAACATTCCCCTATCGGGGTCATGTAATTGGCTAAAAAATAAAAGTCGTTTATATAAACAAAATTTAAATGTTAAGGATTTGTGGATTAAGAAAAACAAATTTTCAACTTTTGGCAGAATACGGATCATTTAAAGAACAGTCTTCAGTGCGCGATTTCTTAACTCTTATTTCTTACGTTTTCTTTGTAATTTAGTATAATAAATATTTGGAGAAATTCATGCGAGTTCCTTTACTAGATCTCAAACCACAATACAAAGCGCTAAAAAAAGAATTAGACGAAGCTCTAATCAGAATAGCAGAATCACAACAGTTTATTCTCGGGCCTGAAGTCGAAAAGATGGAACAGGCTTTTTGTGAATATTTAAAATGCAAATATGCAATCGGAGTTTCATCCGGCACAGATGCATTGCTGATAGCGCTGATGGCTATTGATATAAAGCCCGGCGATGAAGTAATTGTCCCATCTTATTCATTCTTTGCAACAGCAGGAGTTGTATCTAGATTAAATGCAGTTCCTGTATTAACGGATATTGATCCGGTAACTTTTAATATTGACCCGGCAGACGTCAAAAGAAAAATTACTAAGAAAACTAAAGCAGTAATTCCGGTTCATCTTTATGGACAAAGTGCAGCCATGGATGAAATAATGGAAATTGCTAAATCAAATAAGCTTAAAGTTATTGAAGATGCTGCGCAGGCTATCGGAGCGCAATTTAAAGATGAAAGGAAAGTCGGAACTATCGGGGATATAGGATGCTATTCATTTTTCCCCAGTAAAAACCTTGGATGCTTTGGTGACGGCGGTCTTGTAGTAACAAATGATGATGAGCTTGGAAAGAGATTGAAGATTCTTCGTGTACACGGAGCCGAACCTAAATACCATCATAAAGTGATCGGCGGAAATTTTAGATTGGATGCAATTCAAGCAGCTGTAATAAGTATTAAGCTTCCTTCTCTTGCCAAGTGGTCTGAAAAAAGACGAAGGAATGCCGAATCATATAACAAGGCATTTGTAAAAGCCAGACTTTCAGAAGGGCCGGGAAGAATTACTTTTAATCAGCGTAATCCGGTGTTAATTCCAAAAGCTATTTATAAGCCTGAGAAAGGTCCGCAGCCAGGAGAAATTGCTACAATGGTGAATTACCATATTTATAATCAGTACATTATCCGTGTCGCTAAGAGAGATGAGCTGAGACAATTCTTAACTGAAAACAATATCGGTTCCGAGATATATTATCCGCTTCCTTTCCATCTGCAAGGGTGTTTCTCCGATCTTGGATATAAGCTTGGCGATTTTCCTTATGCGGAAGAAGCTGCTAATACTTCCATTGCCTTGCCGATATATCCTGAGCTTGGTAAAGAGCAGATTGAATATGTAGTGAATAAGATAAGAGAGTTTTTTGATAAGCAATAGAATGCATGATCGCATGGAGGCATGTTTACATGATTCATGCATCCATTCTGTTCATGCAATCACGCTTTAAAGAAAATATATAAAATTTTAAATTGATAAAATGAATTCAAGTCGTTCATATACAAAAAAGAAAATCTACCTTGCAGGCCACCGCGGAATGGTTGGATCCGCAATTCATAGAAAGCTTGAAGTAAACGGATACGGTAAGTTACTTCTAAAAACATTTTCAGAATTAAATCTTACGCGTCAAGATGAAGTGGATAAATTTTTTGAATTAGAAAAACCGGAAGTGGTAATAGTTGCGGCGGCAAAAGTGGGCGGCATACTTGCAAACAATACTTTCCGTGCAGAATTCATTTATGATAATTTGATGATTGAATCGAACATCATACAAGCAGCTCATGTAAACGGAGTTGAAAAATTAATTTTTCTTGGAAGCTCATGTATTTATCCAAAGCTTGCACCTCAGCCGTTAAAGGAAGAATACTTACTTTCTGATTATTTAGAATTTACTAATGAACCTTACGCGATTGCTAAAATTGCCGGGATAAAATTATGCGAAAATTATTACCGGCAGTATGGAGACAATTTTTATTCAGCAATGCCGACGAATCTTTATGGTATAAACGATAATTTTAATCTGGAAACTTCGCATGTGCTTCCGGCGCTTATGAGAAAATTTCATGAAGCAGTTAAACAGAAGTCAGAAGTCAGAAGTCAGAAGTCAGAAGAAAAGAAAGTAACGATTTGGGGATCGGGAAAACCGAAGAGGGAATTTTTATATGTGGATGATCTTGCTGAAGCAATTCTATTTTTAATGGAAAATATTGAAGCAAAAGATTTATATGAAAAAGGAATTTCTCAAATCAACATTGGCACCGGAGAAGATTTAACAATCGAAGAGCTTGCAAAATTGATTTCAAAGATAACCGGCTTTGATGGTGATATTGTTTATGATTCATCCAAGCCTGACGGAACTCCTAGAAAGTTAATGGATGTTTCAAGAATTCATTCTTTAGGCTGGCATCATAAAACATCGCTTGAGGAGGGAATCCGAAAGACGTATGAATGGTTCAAGACAATTAAAAATTCTTTAATACAATAGAACACTGATGACGCGGATTCCGCTGATTTACACGGATTAGAAATCAGTGAATATCCGTCAAATCCGTGTTATCGGTGTGCTATTTTTTTCATCTCTAATCATAAGGGAAAGTTAATGAAGAAAGCTTTAATTACAGGCATTACAGGTCAGGATGGAAGTTACTTAACAGAAATTCTTGTTGAAAAAGGATATGAAGTTCACGGTATCATTAGACGAAGCAGCTCCTTTAATACAGCAAGGATAGATCATCTTTATGCCGATAGAGAAATACTAAATAAAAAAATGTTTTTGCATTACGGCGATCTTGTGGATACAAGCAACTTGAACCGCTTGCTTGAAAAAATTGAACCGGATGAAATATATAATCTTGCTGCACAAAGTCATGTTAAAGTTTCATTTGAAATTCCGGATTATACTGCACAAGTTGATGCGCTTGGAACATTGAGATTTTTGGATGCAATTCGTGAAGTCGGATTAAAGAAAGTAAAATTTTACCAGGCATCGACTAGCGAATTATTCGGTAAAGTTCAGGAAGTTCCGCAGTCTGAAAAGACACCATTTTATCCACGCTCTCCGTATGGTGTTGCGAAGCTTTACGGGTATTGGATTATCGTAAATTACCGCGAAGCATACGACATCTTTGCATGTAATGGAATTTTATTTAATCATGAATCTCCGCGCAGAGGCGAGACATTTGTAACAAGAAAAATAACTCGTGCGGCTGCTAGGATTGCTGCGGGCTTGCAGGGAAACCTTTTGCTTGGCAATATGGATGCAAAAAGAGATTGGGGATTTGCACCTGAGTATTGCGAAGGAATGTGGCGCATCCTTCAGCATGAAAAAGCTGATGACTTTGTGCTAGCAACCGGTGAAACACATACCGTACGCGAGTTTACCGAAAGAACTTTTAATGAATTAGGAATTGAGTTAGAGTGGACGGGCTCAAATGAAAATGAGAAAGGCCTAATTAAAAATATAAATTTGGATAAAGCAAAATCTTTAATCGATCATTCTTCTAATTCAAAAAATTACCGGTTTGATTTTTCAGATAAATTAAAGAAGGGCGATGTCGTTGTCGGAGTTGATCCTAATTATTACCGTCCGACAGAAGTTGATTTGCTGATCGGTAATCCGGCGAAAGCAGAAAAAGAATTGGGCTGGAAAGCGAAAACAAAATTTGAAGAGCTGGTTCAATTGATGATCAAATCGGATATGGAAAAAGTTTTGAAACGAGGATACTAAAATGCATGGATGCATAGGGAAGAGCATGACTGCATGAAGATTGGAAGATAAGGAAAAGAATGATTGAATGGATGAATAAAAGAGTTTAAGTGAAATAGATATTTATATAAACAACATTTTTTCCCTTTATAAAGTATACCCGGCGATTAAAAAAACAAAAATTATCGAAGCAAGAATAATCATTCCAATCTATATTAAAAATGGATATGATTTTATTTTAGCATACCGCAGCACTACGATCTATTATTACTCCTACTCAACTCTTTATAAAAAACCTCACAAAAAAACACAACACATTAACACTTATTAAAAAAAACTTTTGACATTTTAAAAGTTTCTACAACCCATACACTTTACCCAAACCAATATTACTCATAATACAACCAAATCACTGTTAAACTTCCTTTGCGTGATTTCCCTTGTATCGGGGAATTCAATATTTTGAACCTAGTGCACTGCCACACAAATAGCTTTACGTTGTCGTAAAATAGCTTTATCTTTGGAGTAAAAAAAAAGGAATTTTATGACAGAGATAGAACGACTTAAAAAATTAGTAAAAGGAAAAAACACTGCACAAAAAGTAGTACTAAGAGCCTCAATAATATTAAGATATAAAGAAGGTAAAAACAAAGTAACAATAGCAAAGGAAGTATCTACAAGTCGCCCGACGGTAGACTTATGGATAAGACGTTATAAAGAAGAAGGTATAATCGGACTGTTAAAAGATGCAAGTAGACCGGGCAGAAAACCGAAGATAGATCAAGAGAAAGAAAATAAAATAGTGGAAGCCACATTACATACCAAACCCCGAGCAGCAACTCATTGGTCAACAAGAACATTGGCAGCCGAACACGGTGTCTCTAAGATGACTATTCAAAGGGTATGGAAGAAATATAATCTAAGACCACATTTAGTAAAAAAGTTTAAGATAAGTAATGACCCGAAATTTGTGGAAAAGGTAACCGATGTAGTAGGGCTATATCTAAATCCGCCGGATAAGGCACTTGTCTTTTGCGTTGATGAAAAGAGTCAAATACAGGCATTAGACAGAACACAGCCTTCTTTACCAATGAAGAAAGGGAGAGCAGGAACAATGACACACGATTATAAAAGACATGGTACCACTTCTCTATTTGCGGCATTAAATACTCTTGAAGGAAAAGTAATAGGAGAATGTTACAGTAAGCATACACACAAAGAATTTATAAGCTTCTTAAATCTGATAGATAAACAAACTCCAAAGGATAAGGATTTACATCTTATTATGGATAACTATGGAACCCATAAAACAGAATCGGTTAAAAGATGGCTGGAAAAACATCCAAGGTTCAATTTCCATTTTATTCCGACATCATCATCCTGGTTGAACATGGTTGAAAGGTTCTTTGGTGTTATTACGGATAAAAGAATTCGAAGGGGAGTATTCAGATCAGTTAAAGAATTAGAAACAGCTATTAGGGATTTCTTACAGGCACACAATGAGAAACCTAAAATATTCAAATGGACTAAAGACGCTGAAACTATTATGGCTAATGTTATGAAGTGTAAAGAAGCGTTAGTGGCGGTACACTAGATGATTGAATTCAAAATAAATCTTTAATTGCAAAAGCAAATTCTATTTTTATCTTCTTGGGAAAAGGGTAAAATAAATTTAAATTACCATCGTTTAAAAATAATCTGGTGAACTAATGAGGACCATCTTTAAAGTAATTTTCATTTTTTTGTTATCTATAGGAATAGGTTTATCCCAGCAAGAAGGCAGAAGATATAATGCATTTTCCGGCTCGATGGTTTTAACTGTGGAAGGGGGTGCAACTCTTGGACAGACAGATTACTCCGGTAATAAGGTTGATTATCTGGGGAGAACATCTTTAGAATATTTTTTCCCGGCATATTCCAAAAGCACATTCGGGCTGCGTGCATTCGGCGGTGGAGGTTATATTTCCGGGCAAGATGCAACACTTGTACCGGATGTGTTTAGAACTAAAATGACATTTTTAGGCGGAGGAGTAGTTTATTCTTTATCATTAAGCAACCACGTTTTTCCTTATATATTTGCAGGTGCTTCTTATTTATGGTTTGATCCATTTGGCCCAAACGGAATTAAAATGCCGAACAATTTGAAAAATGTTTATAAAAAAAATGAAGTTGATTATAATAGTGAGCTTGGATTCAGATTTCTTGTTACAAATAATTTAAGCTTGAATGTAAGCGGTGGGATTCAACTAAGCCCAAATGATTATCTTGATGATGTTGCAATTGGTACGAACAATGATTATTTCTATTATGCTGCTGTAGGAATTTCATTCTCATTCTTTTCTGATTTTGACAGCGATGGTGATGGAGTTCCCGATTCGAAAGATCAATGTCCGAATACACCATCAGGAGTAAAAGTTGATGCGACAGGCTGCCCATTAGATTCCGATCATGACGGAGTTCCGGATTATCTTGATAAATGTCCAAACACTCCAAAAGGTGTTGCGGTTGATAAAGACGGCTGTCCATTAGATTCCGATGGAGATGGAGTTCCGGATTATCGAGATGTTTGTCCTAATACGCCAAAGGGAGTTAAAGTAGATGACCTCGGCTGTCCGCTTGATTCGGATGGAGATGGGGTTCCGGATTACAAAGATAAATGTCCGGATTCACCGCCTGGGGTTCAAGTTGATGCAAACGGTTGTCCATTAGATTCAGATCATGACGGTGTACCGGATTATCTGGATAAATGTCCTGACACAGCACCCGGAGTTAAAGTTGATTCAACCGGCTGTCCGGTAGAAACTGAAAAAGAAACGATTAAAGAAAAAATTCAAGAACCCGTTGAAGAAACAGCAGTAAAAAAAGTTACGCTTAGTGCAGGCGCTTCATTTGCTTTTGGAAAATCAGAATTGCTGCCGTCAGCCTCTAGAGAACTTGATAAGATTGTTAAAGTAATGAAAGATCAACCAAATTCACGGTGGAGGATTACCGGTTACACTGATAATATCGGTTCAAATCAAATTAATAAATTTGTATCACTTCAAAGAGCAGAAGCAGTTTTAAATTATTTTATATCGAAGGGTTTGAGCAGAAAAAGATTCCAGGTGATTGGCTTAGGAAAAGCTAATCCAATTGCAAGCAATTCTACAGAAGAAGGCAGAGCGAAAAATAGAAGAGTAGAAATTATTAGAATAAAATAATTCCAGGTTTTCAAAAGAAATCTAGGATAAATTTTTAATTTATTTAAGCGAGGTAATTATGTTCGATGGTAAATATAAATTCACATGCGTTGATAGATTTTTAAAATATGTAAAATATGATACTCAATCGGATGAGGAATCAACAAGCTTCCCGAGCACTGAGAAACAAAAAAATCTTTCTAGGGATCTTGCTGATGAATTAAAAGGAATGGGATTAAAAGACGCGCAAATGGACGAGTGGGGTTATGTGATGGCAACGCTCCCATCAAATACAAACAAAAATGTTCCCACAATAGCTTTTATTTCGCACGTTGATACTTCACCGGCAGTTACCGGCGCAAATGTTAACCCGATTGTTCATAAAAATTATCAAGGCGGTGATATAAAGCTTCCGAATGATCCTAACCAGGTAATTAAAGTTAGTGATAATCCCGAATTAAAAAATATGATTGGGTATGATATTATCACCACAGACGGGACAACTTTGCTTGGTGCAGATAATAAAGCAGGAGTAGCTGAAATAGTGGATGCGATAAATTATTTACTGGAACATCCTGAAATAAAACATGGAACTATTAAGGTTTGTTTTACTCCGGATGAAGAAACCGGAAGAGGAACTGAAAAAATAGATTTGAAAAAACTCGGGTCTCAGTTTGCTTATACTGTTGACGGCTCGAGCCGCGGCGAGATCGAAACTGAAACATTCAGCGCTGATGCGGTTGTAATTAAATTTCACGGAAAAAATATTCATCCCGGTTATGCAAAAGGAAAGATGATTAACTCTGTTAAAATTGCTTCTGCTTTTATAGAGAGTTTACCAAAAGATAAACTCTCTCCGGAAACAACCGACGGTAGAGAAGGGTACGTTCACTGCACAAATTTTAACGGGATGGAAGAACTTACAACACTAAAATTTATTATCCGTGATTTTGAAGCTTCCAAATTAAAAGAGTACGAATCATTTCTGAAAAAATTAGCTGAAGATACAGTTAAAAAATATCCGGGCGCAAGAATGGAATTTGAAGTTATCGAGCAATATAGAAATATGAAAGAAGTGCTCGATAAATTTCCATTCGTTGCCGGAAATGTAATTGAAGCAATGAATCGTTTAGATATCAAACCAATTTTAAGCCCGATTCGAGGCGGTACGGACGGATCAAGGCTTTCGTTCATGGGATTGCCAACTCCAAATATTTTTGCAGGTGAACACAGCTTTCACTCAAAGCTTGAATGGGCTGCAGTCCAGGATATGGAACTAGTTGTTAAGCTGCTTGTAGAAGTTTGTAAAATTTGGGAAGAAAAAGCTTAAACTGGTGGTTGTCTGTTGGTGGTGGGAGTTAGGTCGGAGTAAGACTTTTGGATGAAATGAAAATTAAATTTTAGAGATGCACTTATGTCCAAGTCAAGATTTGAAAACCTCGAAATATATCAATTGGCTGAAAGGTTGGCAGATTATATATGGGACTGCGTTTTGACTTGGGATAAATTTTCTAAAGAAACCGTCGGGGAACAAATAGTAAATTCTTCAGACAGCATAGGTGCTAATATTGCTGAGGGTTCCGGTAAAGGAAGTGAAATGGATTTTAAAAGATATTGCAAAATTGCACGAGGTTCATTGTTTGAGACAAAACATTGGTTAAGAAGAGCTTATAAAAGAAATTTATTGAAAAAAGAAGAAATTGATAATATAAAAATAACTTTAGAAGAATTACTGCCAAAACTAAGCGCTTATATTAATTATCTTGACGATAGAATCAATAACAAAAACTATGATGATTGATCAACAACCAACAACCAACCGCCAACAACCAGAATTAATGTCACCCGCGGGTGATTGGACAATGCTTTCAACTGCAATAAATGCCGGTGCAGACGCAGTTTATTTTGGTGTTGGTAAGCTGAATATGCGGGCTAAAGCTGCGAACTTTACTATTGAAGATCTTCCGGAAATTGTCAGGATGTGTAAAGAAAGGAATATTAAAACTTATCTTACGCTTAACACAATAGTGTATGAAGAAGAATTGAAAGATGTTGAAGAAATTGTATCAGCTTCAAAAATTGCCGGAGTCGATAGGATTATTTGCTGGGATTTAGCAGTTACTCAAATCTGCAGAAAACATGAAATGCCGTTTTGCATTTCAACTCAAGGTTCGGTTTCAAATTCTCTCAGCGCTGATCTGTACAAACAGCTTGGTGCAGTAAGAATTGTTTTAGCACGTGAATGTTCCCTTGAAGAAATAAAAAAGATAAGAGCATTAACCGATTTGGAAATTGAAGCTTTTATTCACGGCGCGATGTGTATTGCAGTAAGCGGCAGGTGCTTTATGAGCCATCATCTCTTTGGTCCAAGCGCTAACAAAGGTGAATGCATTCAACCATGCCGAAGAGAATATGAAGTGAAAGATACGACAACCGGAAAATCAATGGTTCTTGGCGAAGATTATGTTTTGTCGGCGAAAGATCTTTGTACAATTGAATTTATTGATAAGCTGATAGAAGCCGGGATAGATTCATTTAAAATTGAGGGAAGAAAAAGGAGTCCCGAATATGTTGCAAAAGTTGTATCAGTATACCGCCGTGCAATCGATTTATATTTTGAAAAAAAACTAACTGCCGAAATCAAAAAGGAATTGCTGAAAGAACTAGAAGAAGTTTATAACAGAGGTTTCTCATCAGGATTTTATTTCGGCAAGCCGAGTTCAGAAGATTATGCGGACATATACGGAAGCAAGGCAACAACTCGTAAAGAATTTGTCGGCAAGGTAATAAACTATTATAAAAAAAATCAGATCGTTTATGTAGAACTTGAGTCGGGAAAGATTTCATTAAAAGATAATCTTCTGATAATAGGTCCAACGTCCGGGGTCGTCAGCTTAGTACCGGATGAAATCCAAAATGAAAATACATTTGTTGAAACAGCTGTGAAAGGAGACAGAATTACATTTTCTTGCAGCGAGCTAGTTAGGCCGCATGATAGGGTTTATAAAATTATGAAAATATTTTAATATCAAGATCTCTCCTTTGAATCATAAAATTTAAATTCATAAAATTTCCTTTGTATCTTAATTTTAAACTTTTTAATTTCTACAACCTTTTTGCTATGCAAATATATTAAGGGTTTGTTCTAAAATAGTTCTCAAAAATATATAGACATTTCGCATGACTGATCATTTTTAAATTGAATGGAGGTCACTTGATGAAATATCCTTCGCTTAAAAATTATATTGAAGGAAAGTTTGTTGAAAACGGAAATGATACATTAGAAATTCTGTCTCCACTTGATGGAAGCATTATTTCTTTAGTTCCGCTCTCAAACTATGACGCTGTTGATAAAGCAGTCAGTGCCGCTAAAAAAATATTCCCCGCATGGTCAAACACACCAATTAAAGAACGAGCCCAAATATTTTACCGTTACAAATATCTTCTTG
This sequence comes from Bacteroidota bacterium, assembly GCA_023475265.1. GTDB lineage: Bacteria > Bacteroidota > Ignavibacteria > Ignavibacteriales > Ignavibacteriaceae > FEN-1297. Next base: position 21,854 of record JAMCWE010000009.1, on the reverse strand, counting down.
AAAAAAATATTGACGAACTGTCGGAACTTGTTCAAGAAGAAAATGGAAAAACTTTTTCGGAATCGCGTGCAGAAGTTGAAAAAAGTATTGAAGTAACGGAATTCGCTTGTTCAATACCGCAAATTGCTGCCGGAGAAATATTGGAAGTGAGCAAAGGCGTTGAATGCCGCATAGACAGGCATCCGCTTGGTGTGGTAGCTTCAATTACTCCGTTTAATTTTCCAAACATGGTTCCTAACTGGACAATTCCAAATGCCTTGGTTTTGGGAAATACCATGATTCTAAAACCATCCGAGCAAGTTCCCTTAAGTGCAAATAGAATTGCCGAACTTTTAAAAGAAGCCGGATTGCCTGATGGAGTTTTTAATGTTGTTCACGGTGCGAAAGAAGTTGTGGAAGCAATATGCGATCATCCGGGGATTGATGCTATAACCTTTGTCGGTTCAACCAAGATTGCTAAAACTGTTTATGTACGCGGCACATCAAAGCTAAAAAGAGTTTTAGCATTAGGCGGAGCCAAGAATCATCTTATTGTTTTACCAGATGCCAATGTTGGAATGACTGCCTCAAACGTAGCAGCTTCTATGACAGGATGCGCAGGACAGCGATGTATGGCTGCTTCTGCAATGGTTGCGGTTGGTCCGGTTGATCATATTATTGTTCAACTTGTTGAAGAAGCGAAGAAAATAATACCGGGCAAAAATCTTGGAGCTGTAATTTCGCGACAAGCAAAAGAACGAATTGAAAATTATATAACCGAAGCGGAAAAAGACGGCGCAAAGGTTTTGCTAGATGGGCGGAATTGTAAAGTAAACGGAAAAGAAAATGGTTTTTATGTCGGTCCAACGATTCTTGATTACGTTCGCCCAGAAATGAAGATCGCAAAGGAAGAAGTTTTTGGTCCTGTGCTTGCAATTTTAAGAACAGAAAATGTTGATGAAGCAATTAAGATTCAAAACGGATCTCATTATGGAAATGCAGCATCGGTATTTACACAAAGCGGCGGTGTTGCACGTTATATAATGGAAAATGCCAGTGCAGGAATGATCGGTGTAAATATCGGAGTTCCGGTACCACGGGAACCGTTTTCATTTGGCGGATGGAATGAATCCAAATTCGGAGTTGGTGATATTACCGGTAAGAGTTCAATCGAATTTTTTACAAAGCTGAAAAAAACTACCATCAAATGGAACCCGGAATCTAGAATAAATTGGATGAGCTGATAAAAACTATTAAAAATTATAATTGTTCTATTAACAAATTGAGGGAAAGAAAATGCCAAGATTAGTTCGTGCAGGTTTGATTCAGGCTAAGCTCGATATGTCCACCGAGCAGCCAATTGAAGCTATTAAAAAAGCTATGATAGACAAACATCTCTCGATGATTGAAGATGCCGCAAAGAAAGGTGTTCAGGTTCTTTGTCTGCAGGAATTGTTTTATGGTCCGTATTTCTGTGCGGAACAAAAAACAAAATGGTACGCAATGGTAGAGAGAATTCCGGATGGTCCAACCACAAAACTAATGCAAGAAATTGCAAAGAAACATCAGATGGTTTTGATCATTCCAATTTACGAAGAAGAAATAACCGGAGTTTATTACAATACTGCAGCAGTTATAAATTATGACGGAACTTATCTTGGCAAGTACAGAAAACATCACATCCCCCATTGCGATCCTGGATTCTGGGAGAAATTTTATTTCAAGCCGGGCAATCTTGGTTTCCCGGTATTCAAAACTCCTTATGCTGATATAGGAGTTTATATTTGTTATGACCGGCATTTTCCCGAAGGTGCGAGAATACTTGGATTAAATGGTGCTGAAATAGTTTTTAATCCATCGGCTACAGTTGCGGGCTTATCTGAATATCTTTGGGAACTTGAACAGCCGGCTCACGCTGTTGCTAATGGATATTTTGTCGGCGCAATAAATCGTGTTGGTAAAGAAGCGCCATGGAATATTGGAGAGTTCTACGGTAAAAGTTATTTCTGTTCACCGCGCGGGAAAATAATTGCGCAGGCAAGCAGAGATAAAGATGAACTTGTTGTTGCAGATTTGAATCTTGATGAAATCCAGGAAGTCCGAAACGTTTGGCAATTCTATCGCGATAGAAGGCCGGAGACTTACGATGAAATAACGGTTTTAGGTAAATGACTATTTTAAAACCCTAAATTCAAAACACTAAATCCTAAACAATTTTAAAATACACGACGCTCTTCCGATCTTGGAAACTTTAACTACTAAACATTATGATTTGGAAGACCGAACATTTCATTTTACTGAAAATGTCATAAAGCTTATAAATAATTTACCAAGCTCTGTAACAAATAATGAGATTGGGAAACAGCTAGTAAGATCAGCTGGTTCTGTTGGTGCTAATTATATAGAAGCAAATGAGTCGATTAGCAAAAAGGATTTTGCATTTAGAATAAAAATTTGTAGAAAGGAATCAAAAGAGTCGAGATACTGGTTAGGATTAATTTCAATTAATATGGATTTGGAACAACAAAGATCAAAACTTATTCAAGAATCAACTGAACTTATGAAGATATTCGGAGCGATTTTAGAAAAAACAAAAACAAGAGATTGACTTTTGAATTTATAATTTATTTAGAGTTTAGATATTCGATATTAGAATTTTTCATTTAAGTAAGGATTAAAATGACTTCAGACGAAATAATAAAAATTACTGCCGAGAACACTTACGGCACATGGCGATATCAAAAAGGGTGGAAACCGCTCCACATCGTTGATGCGGAAGGTTGTTACTTCTTCGATGCAAGTGGAAAAAAGTATCTTGACTTTTCTTCCCAGCTTATGTGTGTTTCACTCGGTCATAAAAACAAAGCAGTTATTCAGGCAATTGAAGAGCAGGCAAAAAAACTGTCGTATGTTAGTCCCGGATTTACGACGGATGTTCGTGCGGAATTGAGCAAGCTGCTGCTGGAAGTTCTGCCGGAAGGATTAGAAAAATTTTATTTCTCAACTTCCGGTACAGAGGCAAATGAAGCGGCAATAAAAATTGCAAGAATGTATACGGGAAAATATAAGATCATTTCCCGATATAATTCTTATCACGGTTCTACGGCTGCATCAATTGCAGCCACAGGCGATCCGAGAAGATGGTTGATTGAACCTACGGGAAAAATTGACGGAGTAATTTTTGCACCGGAATGTAATTGTTATCGCTGCCCGATTAGTCATAATTATCCCGACTGCAATATTGCATGCGTGAATTATATTGGACACATGATTCGCAATGAATCAAATGTTGCGGCAGTTATTATTGAGCCGGTTGTAGGCACAAACGGGATTTTAGTCCCGCCAAATGAATATTTGCCGCGCTTAAGACAAATATGCGATGAGAATAATGTGCTTCTTATTGCAGACGAAGTGATGAGCGGCTGGGGCAGAACAGGTAAATGGTTTGCAGTTGATAATTGGAATGTTAAGCCGGATATTTTAACAACGGCAAAAGGAATTACATCAGCTTATGTTCCGCTGGGATTGACTGCAACAACTAAAAAAATTGCTGATTATTTTAATGACCATTATTTCGCTCATGGTCATACTTATGAAGCTCATCCATTAACTTTAGCACCGGCAATAGCCGCCATAAACGAGATCAAAAAAAATAATCTTGTTGAAAGATCATTGGAGATGGGAAAATATCTTGAAGTTAAATTGAATAAATTGAAATCACGTCATGTGTCTATAGGAGATGTTCGCGGCATAGGATTATTTAGAGCTATTGAAATTGTTAAGAACAAAGAAACTAAAAAACCTTTCAATACAAAGGAAGACAAAATTAATGGCGTCCCACTTTTGGTAGATAAAATCTCAGGTGAATTAATGAAGAAAGGAATTTATGTTTCTTCTTGGATAAGCCACTTTGTGTTAGCACCGCCGCTTATAATAACAAAAGAAGAAATTGATGCAGCAATAAATGCATTAGATGAAGTTTTAAAAATTGCAGATGACGAAGTTGAAAAATAAAACCGTATGAATGCATGACGGCATGAGTGCATGGTAAGAAACATGCAATCATGCAATTAACATGCATACATGCTAATCCAATTGGAAATTCTTAAACAAGAAATTTTAGATCATCATTTAACTACAGACAAAGAATTATGAAGAACCTTGCACCAAAGCTTTCAATTAAAGAATACGAAAATAATTTTGCTGAGCTTCATCCGCCGCTTACAAAACTGACAGCAAAAGCAGAAGCAGAAAGATGCTTGTATTGCTTCGATTCACCATGTACTAAAGCATGCCCGACGCACATCGATATTCCGGCATTCATAAAAAAAATATCCACTGATAACTTATTAGGTTCAGCAAATACTATTCTAGGATCGAATTGGATTGCACTTACTTGTGCAAAAGCCTGTCCAGTAGAAGAGCTTTGTGAAGGAGCTTGTGTTTACAATGAAAAAGGAGAAAAGCCGATTGAGATCGGAAGGCTTCAGCGGTATGCAATGGATAATTATTATAAAAACCCAACGTCAAAAATTTTTTCTTTTTCAAATAAGAAAAATAAATCTGTAGGAATAATTGGATCCGGTCCTGCAGGTCTTGCTTGCGGTGCCGAATTAACTTTACTCGGCTATGATGTTACAATTTATGAAGCTAACAAAACTCCCGGCGGACTTAATAGCTGGGGAATCGCACCATATAAAATGCGTCAGAAGGATAGCTTGAAAGAAGTAAAGCTCATTAAAAGTTTGGGAGTTAAAATCAAAACCGGAATTAAAATTGGAGAAACAATTTCTATTGACGCTTTGTTCAAGAAACACGATGCAATTTTTCTTGGCGTTGGCTTAAGCGAGTCACCGGGGCTGGCAATTCCCGGCGAAAACCTTAAAGGTGTTGTTGATGCTCTTTCATTTATCGAAGAAGTGAAATGCGAAAAGTGGAATAAAGTGAAGATAGGAAAACGTGTTGCTGTTATAGGCGCAGGTAATACTGCAATAGATGCTGCTACGGAAGCGAAACGCTTAGGGGCGGAAAAAGTATCTATTATTTATAGAAGAAGCACCGCACACATGTCTGCTTATGATTTTGAATATGCACTGGCAAAAAATGACGAAGTGAATTTTTACTTCAACACGGTACCGCAAAAAATATTAGGCAGAAAATTTGTTGAAGGCATTAAGTGTAAGAAATCGATGATCATAAAAAATGGGAAAGCAAAAATTTCATTGATACCTAATTCTGAGTTTGTTATTCCTGTTGACATGGTAATTAAAGCAATTGGACAAAAACCGTATAACTCATTTTTCAATTCAATTCCCAATCTTAAATTAAAGGATGGTAAAGTTGTTGTTAACCCGGAAACTTACCAAACAGGAAATTCAAAACTCTTTGCCGGCGGTGATTGTATAAACGGCGGTAAGGAAGTAGTTAATGCGGCTTACGACGGCAAAATGGCTGCGCACGGCATTGATGAATTTTTATCAAATTAAAATTTTCTTTTAGGAGATTCAATGGCTGATCTTTCAACAAACTGCGGCGGAATAAAATCACCAAATCCGTTTTGGCTGGCATCTGCACCACCGACAAATTCTGTTTATCAAGTCTGCAAAGCATTTGAGCAGGGCTGGGGAGGAGCTGTTTGGAAAACTATCGGCGAGCCGGTAATGAATGTTTGTAACCGCTACGGCGGCTACGATTATAACGGTCAGAAAATTATCGGGTTGAATAATATTGAATTGATAAGCGATAGACCGATTGAAAAAAATTTTAAGGAGATAGCTGAAACTAAAAGATTGTTCCCTAATAATGCAGTTGTTGTTTCTTTGATGGTTGAATCGAAAAGAGAAACGTGGCATGAGATTGTGAAGCGTTCGATTGATACCGGCTGCGATGGAATAGAATTGAACTACGGCTGTCCCCACGGAATGAGCGAAAGAGGAATGGGTTCTGCTGTCGGGCAGGTTCCGGAATATTGCAAGATGATAACCGAATGGGTTGTTGAAGTTTCAACAATTCCGGTGCTTGTAAAACTTACACCGAATGTCAGCGATATTGTTTATCCGGCTCGTGCGGCAAAAGCAGCTAAGGCGGACGGAATTTCATTGATCAATACAATAAACAGCATCATCGGAGTTGACCTCGATACTTTCCAGATTATGCCGAGCGTTGCGGGCAAGAGTGGACACGGCGGATATGCAGGTGCGGCTGTAAAACCGATAGCGCTTCACCTCGTATCTCAAGTAGCACGCGATAAAGATGTGAATCTTCCGATTTCCGCAATTGGCGGAATTACGAATTGGAAAGACGCTGTTGAATTTATTTTGCTCGGCGCTTCAAGCGTTCAAGTATGCACCGCGGTAATGCATTACGGATTTAGAATCGTAAAAGATATGATTGAGGGTTTAACAAACTGGATGGAATCAAAAGGATTTTCTTCGATCAAAGATTTCCGTGGAAAATCTTTAGAGCAGATTGACGATTTCGGCAATTTCAATCTTCTCCATAAAACAGTTGCAAGAATTGATCAGAAGAAATGCATTCACTGCAATCTTTGCTACATTGCCTGCGAAGACGGCGCGCATCAATGCATCGATCTGATTCCGGTGAACGGGCATAACAAAACGGTAGTTAGAGAAAGCGATTGCGTTGGCTGTTCGCTTTGCTCATTGGTTTGTCCTGTTGAAGATTGTATTTCGATGGTAAGAGTTGACGATAAATCCGAAAGCAAAACATGGAACGAGTTAATGAAAGAATATAAAAATGAAAATATACCATTGACGTGGGAAAATCTTGGTGAGTTCCAGAAGAAACATGGAATTGAAATTCATTAAAAATTTTTTTAAGGAGTAAATATGTCAACCTTAATAAAAAACGGGAGAATAATTACGGCAGAGCAGGATTACACTGCCGATGTTTTCATTGAAAAAAATAAAATTACAACCATCGGCTCCAGCCTTAACATCGGTGCCGATGATGTAATCGATGCGAAAGGGAAATATGTTATTCCCGGCGGCATAGATGTTCATACTCATCTCGATATGCCGTTCGGGGGAACTACTTCATGCGATGATTTTTATACCGGAACAAAAGCCGCGGCTTTCGGCGGAACTACTTGTATTATTGATTTTGCAACACAAAGCAGGGGAACACGTATGCGTAATGCGCTTGATACCTGGTGGAAAAAAGCTGATGGCAAGGCAACCATTGATTACGGTTTTCATATGATTGTTACTGATCTTCCCGTAGCTCATTTAGAAGACATGAGTGATATGGTTCGCGAAGGTATTACAAGTTTTAAATTGTTCATGGCATATCCAAATGCTTTAATGGTTGACGACGCAACAATTTTCCGCGCGATGAAACACACTTCTAAAACCGGCGCCTTAGTTTGTATGCATGCGGAGAATGGAAATGTAATTGATGTAATTGTGCAGCAAGCATTGGCGGAAGGAAAAACGGCACCAATATATCATGCTCTTACACGTCCAACTACTGCCGAAGGAGAAGCAGTTAATAGATCGATAGCACTTGCAGAAATGGCAGGTGCACCGGTTTATATAGTTCATCTTTCAAGCAACGATGCGCTTGAAAAAGTCTCTGAAGCGCGAGATAAAGGACTGCCGGTTTATGCTGAAACTTGCCCGCAGTATCTTTTCCTATCGCTTGATGATATGAACAAGCCGGGCTTTGAAGATGCAAAAGTAGTTTTCACTCCACCGCTCAGAGAAAAGTGGAACCAGGAAAAGTTATGGGCTGGTTTGAAAAAAAATACTTTGCAAGTTGTTTCTACAGATCATTGCCCGTTTTGTTTCAAAGAACAAAAAGAACTTGGCAAAAATGATTTTACAAAAATTCCTAATGGAGGACCAGGCATTGAACATAGAATGCAATTAATGTTTGACGGCGGAGTTAGACAAGGAAAAATTTCGTTAAACCGCTGGGTGGAATTAACTTCAACTACGCCGGCAAAAATGTTTGGTCTCTATCCGAGGAAGGGATCAATTACAGTTGGCGCAGATGCAGATATAGTTATTTGGGATCCAGAAAAAGATTATACCATTTCGGTTAAGACTCACCACATGGCAGTTGATTATTCGATGTACGAAGGAAAAAAAGTTAAAGGTAATATCGATACTGTTTTTTCTAGAGGAGAAGCAATTATTCGAGATGATAAGTTTTTAGGAAGAGCCGGACGAGGAAATTTTATTAAACGTGATGCGTATGCGGGCGCATGGAAGTAGAAAGAAGCATGGATGCATGAAAGTATGACTGTATGTTCATAAATTTTTTTCATGCATTCATGCGAACATGCAATCATGTTGTGATAAGTTCTTCAGATTTTATTATAAGATTTTAGAAATTTATTTCATCATAGATTAAAGGATAATCATGTCTGCAATATTTAATTCTAAACTAATAGAGACTAATCTGGATGATCTTGAAGAAAATATTTTAGGAAACAAAGATCTCGCACCTACAAAAGTTTCCGAAAGAACCTGGGATACTTATCATATTGCAGCCTTGTGGATAGGGATGAGTGTCTGCATTCCGACATACATGCTTGCAAGCGGATTAATTGCCGGCGGAATGAATTGGTGGCAGGCAATTTTGACAATCGCTCTTGGGAATTTTATCGTACTAATTCCGATGGTGCTAAATGCTCATGCAGGTACAAAGTACGGAATTCCATTTCCGATTCTTGCAAGAGCGCCGTTTGGAGTTTTAGGTTCAAATATTCCTGCACTTCTTAGAGCAATTGTTGCATGCGGTTGGTTTGGAATTCAAACATGGGTCGGCGGTCAAGCTATTAATTCTTTAATCTCAATTCTATTTCCTTCGTGGGCGTTATTTTCGTGGGGACCTGCCGCAGCGTTTTTAATCTTCTGGGCAATGAATGTTTATTTTATTGTGAATGGAGTCGAATCAATTAAATGGTTGGAATCTTACAGCGCGCCTTTCTTAATAGTGATGGGTTTGGTGCTGTTAGGATGGGCTTATGAAAGAGGCGGCGGATTTGGACCTATTCTAAGTCAACCAAGTAAGTTTCAAACTACAGGAGAATTCTGGAAATTCTTTATTCCATCATTAACGGGAATGGTCGGGTATTGGGCAACGCTATCATTAAACATCCCGGACTTTTCAAGATATGCAAAAAGTCAAAAAGCGCAAATGCTTGGCCAAGCAATCGGACTACCTCCTACCATGACATTATTTTCATTCATCGGAGTTGCTGTTACATCGGCAACAATAATTATTTTTGGAAAAGCAATCTGGGATCCGGTTGAACTTCTTTCAAAATTTCATAATCCTGTTATTATAGTGCTTTCACTTGTTGCATTGATTGTCGCAACTTTAACAACCAACATTGCCGCAAATGTTGTTTCGCCCGCAAATGATTTTGCTAATTTATTTCCAAAGAAAATTAATTTTGTAAAAGGCGGATTGATTACTGCAGTAATCGGAATTATTATTCAACCGTGGAAGCTTCTCTCCGATTACAGCGCATATATATTCGGATGGCTTATTGGTTACTCAAGCTTTCTTGGTCCAATTGCGGGAATATTGATCTGCGATTATTATGTTGTAAAAAAATCGAAGTTAATTGTAAAAGATTTGTATTTGCGTAAAGGCGAATATGAATATAAAAACGGCTTTAATGTTAAAGCAATAGTCGCTCTTGCATGCGGAGTTTTAATTGCGTTAATCGGTTTGGTTGTTCCAACATTAAGCTTTTTATATGACTATGCGTGGTTTGTGGGATTTTTCATTTCATTTGTAATTTACTATTTCGTAATGGAAAGACCAGAAGAGGTATCATCATCATTGCTTGAAACAGAAGAAGTGTAAAAATAGAATGCTTTATTCGAATTGAGATTTTAATTCTTCGAATTGTTTTTTCAATTCTTGCAATTCATTTTTAAGAAGCTCAACTTTTTCTTCAAGATTGGAAATCCTTTCGTCACCAGCTGCGGATTCTATTTCAATATTTGAAGCAGCTTCTATATCCGGCTCACCTGAAAGAAGATGAGCATATCGCGATTCTTTCATTCCTGGTTGCCGTGGAAGTTTTACCACAAAAGGTTTTTCTCGATTCATTAAACTTTGAAGAACTTCATCAACTTGTGCAAGCGATTCGAAATTGAACATCCTGCCGCCGCGGTTTTTAAGTTCGCCAGGAGTTTGAGGACCTCGATTCATAAGTTCGCAAATAACGGCAACCTCATCCGGTTTGAGTTTTAGTTCTTCGGTAAAAATCTGGCGGTATTTTGCGACACGCATATCGCTGCCGGTAACTCTTGTAACTAAAGCTTTCTCACGTAATTTTTCAAGAACAGATTCAATCAAATTCTCATCGAAAGTAACAACCGGATTTCTATTTGATTTTTGGTTGCAAGCATTCTTTAAAGCATTTATTGTAAGCGGATAATATTCCGGTGTTGTAAGTTCTTTTTCAATTAAAGAGCCGATTATCCTGGTTTCTTCGAATGTTAGTATTAATTCCATATTCAAAAATATTTTTTGTAAATATAATGATGAGCATGATCTAATCAAAAATTCATTAATAAATGCAGCTTAAGTTCTGCGGTTACCTAAGCCAGAATTAGAGATTTATAAATTAAATATGATGCGTTTCCTCAAGGCAGAACAACAAGTTTTGATTAGCTTTTCTATTTAATTATTTTTGAACTTCGAATTCGAGTTCTCAACAATTTTCAATCTGAAAAATTTTACCGGGATTATTTATGCGTTTAAGTAAATCGTTTGTTCCTACTTTAAAAGAAGTTCCTAATGATGCTGTAGTTAAAAGCCATATTCTTATGCTTAGAGCAGGAATGGTAAGAATGCTCTCTGCCGGAATATATTCTTTTCTTCCTGTCGGCTATAGAGTAATTAGAAAGATAACCGAAATAATTAGAGAAGAAATGAATGCGATAGGCGGGCAGGAATTTCATTTGCCAGCATTAAATCCTAGAGAAATTTGGGAAGAAACAAACCGCGTTGAATCTTTCGGAGATATTTTATTTCACGTAAAAAACCGGGATTATGTTTTAGCTCCAACTCATGAAGAAATTATGACTTATCATGCACGGAATGTTTTAAAATCTTATAAAGAACTTCCTCAGATTTGGTATCAGATTCAAACTAAATTTAGAAATGAAGCGCGCCCGAGAAGCGGTGTAATTCGCGGCAGGCAATTTTTGATGAAAGACGCATACACTTTCGACGCAACCTGGGAAGGACTTGATATTGCATACGGATACCATGATAAAGCTTACAGAAAAATTTTCGACAGATGCGATTTGAAATATTTTGTTGTTGGTGCCTCAAGCGGCGCGATGGGAGGAACTGGTTCGGAAGAATTTATGGTTAAGTCAGATGCTGGTGAAGATACGGTTGCTTATTGCGAGCATTGCGGTTATGCGGCTAATGTGGAAATAGCAGTTTCAAAAGTACAAGGAAAGAAGAGAGAAAGTAAAAGCGAAGATTTAAAAGAAATTTCTACTCCTAATGTTAAATCTATTGATGAACTTTGCGCTTTCTTAAAAATTGACGAAACTCAATGTGCAAAATCTAGAGTTTATATTTACGATGGTAAAGCTGTATTAATTTTAATGCTTGGCAATGATGAAGTGAATGAAACAAAGCTTGAAAAAGTTTTAGGCGGTACAATTCGTCCTGCCCATCCGGATGAACTAAAAGAAATTACTGGAGCAGACGCAGGCTCAATTGGTCCGATTGGATTTACGGGGAGAATAATTGCTGACTTAAGATTAAAGGAATCAAATAACCTATACAGTGGCGCAAACAAAAATGATTTTCACATCGGCGGAATTGATTTGAGCCGCGATGTAAAAAACATTGAGTACGAAGATTTCAGAATTGTTAAGTCAAATGAAAACTGCATCAGATGCGGCAGCAATCTTGAAGTCTTTACTTCAATTGAACTTGGACATATTTTTAAGCTCGGGACAAAATATTCCGATTCTATGAAAGCAATGTTTTTAGATGAAAACGGAAAAGAAAATCCAATCATTATGGGAAGCTATGGGATCGGTGTTGAGCGTGTAATGGCTTGTTACATCGAGCAGCATAATGACGAAAGAGGCATGGTCTGGGATAAAACTCTCGCACCGTTTCATATTCATCTAATTGGATTGAACATGCGGAAACAGGAAGTTATTGACGCGACTGAAAAAATATATAATGAGTTAACAAAAACCGGAATTGAAGTATTGTTTGACGACCGGGTTGATGCGCAGGCAGGATTTAAATTTAATGATGCTGATTTACTTGGAATGCCGGTGCAAGTGATTGTTGGAGATAAAAAGCTGAAAGACGGTAAAGTTGAAGTAAAGATCAGAAAGTCTGGCGAAAGATTTGACGTTGCCTTGAATGATTTGATTGGAAAAGTAAAAGAATTACTTGTATAAAATGAGACTCACTTCAAAAGTGAGTCTCATTTGAAAAATATTATTCTGCTTCCGGTTTGCCGCGCATAGAATCCCAAATTACATAAGCACAAAGAATGGCGAACATGACTAAGCCAACCAGCTCTGCAGAATGAGAGTCCGTCCAATCGTTACCTACTGCTAAATTCACATTGAATTTTCTAAGGAAAGCACTCACAACACCCATCAAAGCTCCGCCGGCAATAAAACCAGAAGCAATTAGCGTTCCTCTTTCGCCGCGTGCCTTGTTAAGTTTTTCGTTTTTACTTCTTGTAGAAACAAAGTAAGCAATTAATCCGCCGACTAAAAGAGGAGTATTTAACTCAAGAGGTATGTACATTCCTAAAGCAAATGCTAATGCCGGCACTCCAATCATTGTTAAAATTAATGCCATAAGTCCGCCGGCAACATAAAGAATCCATGGTGCAGGCTGATTCGCCATCAAAGGTTTAATAACGGCTGCCATAGCATTTGCTTGAGGCGCTACTAAAGCATCGGGGCCGGTAAAGCCGTAAATATTATTGAGAAGTAAAATAACATAACCTACCGTTGCAGCAGAAACCAATGTCCCTAGGAACTTCCAGCTTTCTTGTTTATAAGGTGATGAACCGAGCCAATATCCTATCTTCAAATCAGTAATAAAACTGCCGGACATTGAAAGCGCCGTACAAACAACACCGCCTATCAGCAAAGCCGCAACCATGCCTGCGGTTCCGCTTAAGCCGATTGAAACTAAAATTATTGAAGATAGAATCAACGTCATAAGTGTCATACCCGATACAGGATTTGTCCCAACAATAGCAATAGCAGTTGCCGCAACCGTTGTAAATAAAAATGAAATTATAAGAACGATAAGTAAACCAACAAGAGCATAGAATAAAGTATTGACAACTCCTAAGAAGAAAAATATGAATATGCTTAATGCCGTAAGAACGATTGCAAGGGCGATTATTTTCATTGTGATATCGCGGTGCGTTCTTAATTTGTCTTCAACAATTTCTTTCGCGCCCATTATTTCTTTAACAGCAAGAGAGAAAGCGGAGGCAATAATTTTTGAGGAGCGTATTATTCCTATAATACCTGCCATTGCGATCCCACCTATTCCAATATGCCGGACATAATTGGAAAAAATTTGTTCAGCCGACATATCTTTAATCAGCAAGGAAACATTGGCGCCAAGAGGCAAGGTAAGGCTTTGACCGATGTAGGCAACTATTGGAATAAGAACGTACCAGGAAACAAATGAGCCGGCACAAATTATAGCGGCATATCTTAGTCCTATAATATAACCGAGTCCCATAACTGCAGCACCCACATCAAGCTTAAAAACAATTTTTGCTTTACTTGCAAGTTTTTCTCCGAGCGGAAATACGCGTGTTGTAAATACTTCGTTCCACCAACCGAATGAGGCAACAATAAAATCGTACAAGCCGCCTATAATTCCACTTACAATCAGAACAACAGCCTGATTTCCTCCCTTTTCGCCGGCAACCAAAACTTCGGTTGTTGCTGTTGCTTCCGGGAAAGGATATTTGCCGTGCATATCTTTTACAAAATATTTTCTGAAAGGGATTAAAAATAAAATTCCTAGTACGCCGCCGAATAAAGAAGCCAGAAAAATTTTATAAAACTCAGCATTAAGGTTTAATATATATAAAGCAGGTATTGTAAAGATAGCGCCGGCTACTACCGCTCCTGAAGTTGAACCGATGGATTGTATAATAACATTTTCACCTAAAGCATTTTTTCTTTTTGTCGCGGCTGATAATCCGACAGCTATAATTGCAATTGGAATAGCAGCTTCAAAGACTTGCCCTATTTTAAGCCCGAGATAAGCTGCTGCTGCAGAAAATATTACTGCCATTATAAGTCCAGTTAATACGGAATAAAAGCTAACCTCCGGCACTTTCACATGTGGAGGCATAACAGGTACATACTCTTCACCTGGTTTTAATTCCAAATACGCATTTGATGGCAGCCCTTTTAAATTTTCTCCGTTAATATGTTTTTCACTCATATCTTTTTCCCGATATTTTATTTTGAGAGTTGAATGTAGTTACATTTTCAATTTTATTTTTTTGTTTATCCATCTTGTTATAATCCAATTCCGAACCAAGAACACTGTGCGGAATTAGGTATACAACAAGAAGCAGAATTGCTGCGCCCAACACCCATATTTTAGGTTTCTTTGATTTATAAATTGCAGCAGCTGCTGCTATCCAACCGATAAAGGCGATAAGAGTTTTGTTATCGGTTAGATCAAACCCAAATGGAACACCAGTCCATAAAGCACCGAAAGCATAAAGTTGAACGAGAGGACCCAGAATCATCCCGCCGATAAATAAAATTCCTAATGTCCAGAATGCATACTTTTTTAGATTTGGTTCTTTATTAAAAAATTCTAGGCCGGTGCGTGTTGAAAGAAGCATTGCAAAAAACATTGCAAACACATGTGGAATAAGGATGTAAAGAGGGACATCACCTTTAAATCTGATTACTAGCGGCTGCTTTGCTGGAATAGAAATTACTTGATTCTGATTTTTCAAAATAATTTGATATTGAAGTTTGCCGGCAGGCGGCTGCTTTGGTAATTCGGCGAATAAAGTATCGGCAAAATACGCCATAGGTATTATTGACCAATCATCATTACTTTTAAATCGTCTCCACATGAGAAATCCTTTTAAGTCGGTGTGATTTGTTTTTAACTTTATCAGATAATCATCGGAACTGCTATGACTTCTTTCAAGTTTATAAAAAATATTTTTATTGTTGATTAAGACATTGCCGGAAAAAGGATATGTTGGACCGGTTACCCTTTGATAATATGCACCACCCACAGTTATAATAACTGCAAGCGCCCAGAATAAGTAAGTTTTTTTCATTAGTCCCCGTTGTCAATTTAATATGGTTCAAAATTAAGAAGATTTTCTCTCTTAAAGCAATTAAAATTTATTTTTATTGAAGGTTATTTTTCAACCATTTGTTATCTTTAATTATATGAAAGGAAAACTTTATCTTGTCGCTACACCGATTGGCAATTACGAAGACATAACTCTGCGTGCGTTGAATGTTCTTAAGTCGGTAGATTTTATTATCTGTGAAGAATTCAAAGATGCTCGACGTCTTCTTTCTCAATACCAAATTACAAAAGAATTATTTTCTTTAAATGAACATAACGAAAAAGAAGTGGCTGATGAGATTCTGTTTAAGATAGTTGAAGGAAATTCAGCAGCTTTAATTTCAGATTGCGGAACACCTTTGTTTTCAGATCCCGGACACCTATTAGTAGAACTTTGCATTTCACAAAATATTGATATCGTTCCCATTCCTGGAGCTAATTCTATTCTGCCTGCATTAACCGGCTCCGGATTAGATTTCGAAAAATTTTATTATTACGGCTGGCTTTCTCCGAAGAAAGATATTCGGAAGCAGCAGCTTTATAAATTAAAAAATGTAAATGAAGTTGTTGTTTTAATGGATACACCGTACCGAATAAAAAGTCTGCTTGAAGATATCGTAAAAATATTGGGAAGGAATATAAGAACAGTACTTGCATTTCAGCTTACAATGAAGGATGAAAAATTTTACCGCGGAACAGCAGAAGAGATTTTGAGGATAGTTGAAGAAAAAAATCTTAAGGGAGAATTCGTGTTGATTTTAAATAATAAGAAAAATCATTAGATTATATTAAAAGCTTTTGGGCATTATATGGAAGTAAAACAAATCATAAAAGAATTTCGCGAAGCGCTAAAAAATATTTATAAGGAAAACCTTGTAAAAATAATTCTCTATGGTTCTTATGCTCGCGGTGATTTTAATTCTGATTCTGATATTGATTTATTGATAGTACTTGAAAAGTTGGAATCTCCAGGGAAAGAAATTGATAGAATGATAGAAGTTATCAGTGAAATTAATTTGAAGTATAATGTTTTAATTTCAGTATTCCCGGTGTCAATCTTTGAATACAATTCTTTAAAAAGTCCATTACTCTTAAATGTACGCCGTGAAGGAATAGAAGCATGAGTGAGTTTGAGTCTTTAATAAAAAGGGCAGAAAAATACTTACTATCTGCTAAGTTGCTGCTTAGAGAAGGTGACTATGAATCAACCGCCTCAAGAATTTATTATGCGATGTTCTTTTCTTCACAAGCTGCACTTTTATCAAAAGGATTAACATACTCATCACATAAGATGGTTATTTCCGCATTTGGTGAAAATTTTATAAAGACTAATATTCTTCCTAAAAAAAGGGAAGAGAATTTAATAGAGCATTCGATAAAAGACAGATCAGTGATTATAATTTTACTTTTATAATTGATAAATCAGAAGCTGAACAATTATTAAAAGAGGGTGAAGAATTTATCTCAAATATTAAATCGTTTTTAAATATTACTTAATTATATTTTAGCCATCAGTGCAACATTCTCAATGTGGTAAGTGTGGGGAAACATATCAACTGTTCTAATCTTTATCAGTTTATACCCGGAATTTACAAAAAGCTTAATGTCCCTAACTTGAGTTGCCGGGTTGCAGCTAACGTAAATAATTTTTTTAGGATTTAATTTTATAATATCTTCAACCGTGTTTGTGTGCATACCACTTCTCGGCGGATCAAGTATTACAACATCAGGCGATGGTAATTTCTTCTCTTCAACTAAGGGTAAAAAAGATTTATATAAATCAGCTGTAAAAAAATGAACGTTTGAAGCATTATTAATTTGTTTATTTTCTTCAGCATCTTTTACTGCCGACTCTACTGATTCAAATGCATAGACCTCTTTTGATTTCTTAGAAATGAAAATTGAAATCGTCCCGGCACCGGAGTAAAGGTCGTAAACAATTTCATTACCATTAAGTTCGGCAAAATCTAATGCAGTTTGATATAACTTTTCTGCTTGAAGTGTATTTGTTTGGAAAAATGAATTTGCGCTAATTCTGAATTGGTAATTCCCGATTGAATCATAAATAAATCCGCTTCCATAAATTACATTTTCATAATCGCCGGTTGCAACGGAAGATTTCTTTTGATTGATGTTATTTACAATTGTAGTTATTTGAGGAATGTGTTTTAACAATTCCCCAGAATAACTTTTCATCAATTCAAAATCTTCGGATGAGGTTACAATATTTACCATAAGATCATCGCTGTGATGAGATGATTTTATAACTAAATTGCGCAGATAACCGGAATGAGTTTTCGTTGAATAAGGAAGAATATTTTTCTCTTTGAAAAATTGTTTTGTCAGGTTCAAAATTTTATTGCTTAAATCCGATTGGAGGAAGCATTCATCAATATCCAAAACTTTGTCATAAACTTGTGGAACGTGAAGACCGAGTGCAAAATTCTTTTCTACATTTACATGTGAATCAATCTCTGCTTGTATAAGCCAGCGCTTATCTGAAAATGAAAATTCCATTTTATTTCTGTAAAAGAAAATTCTTTCAGATGGAATTATTTCTTCGATAATAAAATCGTTGAAACCACCCATCTTATTAAAAATTTCTTCTACCTGCTGCTTTTTGAATTTAACTTGTTGAGGATAATCAAGATCCTGCTGCTTACATCCGCCGCATTCTCCAAAGTATTTGCACTTTGCTTTTGTCCTAAAAGATGAAAGAGAAATAATTTCAACCGCTTTAGCTTCAGCATAAGTTTTTTTAATTTTTTTTAATTCAACTTTTACTTTATCGCCCGGATATGCACCATCAACGAAGACAACATAATTAGTTTTAGGAATTTCATTCTTCCCAATATCGGAACGGATCATCTCTGCATTTACCTTGGCAATGCCCCTTCCTTCAAAAGCATACTTTTCTATTTGCAGTTCAACGATGTCGCCTTTTTTCAAGATAATCCTTTCTTTAGTATAAACATTCTAAATCCAATATGAAGATCACCGCCAAGATTTAAATAAACATTCGATTCGTGACTGATTCTTTTTAATAACTTTTTATAATAGCTTTTTTCTTGATCAGAAAGGCTGTTTGATTTTTCTTTCAGCAAACTGCTGCTTTGTAAGTAAAAATCTTTTAATGTATGTGAAAGGTCGTGTTCGTGAATAATTTGGAAATTTCTATCTTCATAATATTTCCTTAGTTCTTCTGAAAATAACGGTGAAATTTCAGAAGTTTTCCAAATATCTTCTACAAATGCGGGAGAGGGTTTTGAAAAACTTATGTTTTCTCCGACGCAAAAATAACCTTCCGGCTTTAATATTCTTTTTACTTCCTTAACAATTTTGTTCCTCTTTTTATTTGAAACAGAAGCTTGTGCAAAAACCAGATCAAAGTTCGAATCTGCGAAGTCTGTGTTATCAAAATCCATCATCCTGACATTTATTTCTTTTTCATCTGCAAGCAGCAATCTCGATTTTAAAAGTGAATCATCATCCTCAACAATCATAATAACTTTAGAGGCGCCTTCGTTGAAAAAATTTAAAGAAATTTCTTCAGCGCCTGAACCGATAACTAATACTGTAAAGTTCTTAACATTTACTTTAGTTAGAAATATCTTTTGCTGCTGATCTGTGCCCGGTAGAAAAAATTTCGCATTCATGATAAATTAAAATTGATTTGTTATCTTTGCGAAGCAAACATAAAGAATATTTTTTTATTTTTCTGTTGATAAATGGGGTTCTCCTATGAAACAGTTCTTTATTTTATTACTTCTCTTTCCGCTTTCATTTAGTTTTACGGATAAAGATTCGGTAAATAATTCGTTTACTAATCAGACTGGAAGCGATTATACAAAATGGATTTTTGGATTAGGAATTGGCAAATATGTTGATTGCAAAGGTAATCATGACTATCAGAACGCAGGTGTATTATTTAAAAGATATAAGCAAAATGGATTTACTTATGGAGGAAGTTTCAATATCATTCGCGGACTTAGTGAAAATGATTTCATGCCTGCAGTTAATGGAAATGTTGGTTACAACCATGAATATTTTGAAGTAAGCGGCGGCGTTGGTTTCCCAAATCTTTTAAATGCTTCAATCAGGCTTGGACCGGAAAATTGCAATTTAAATGCCCAAGCGTTTTCCAGTGTTCCTTTAATATCAGGTGAAGGATTTGGCAGCGCAGGAGTTTCAATTACTCAATATTTTGAAGCAGGTTTAAGTTTTGGAATTCCTCAAGGGTATTATTTCAGCGGGATTCTTCCTATTAACGAATCAAATAAAATTCGATTAACTTATAAAATATCACGGGAATATAAAGAGGAATTTGGATTTTCTATTTCTCTTATTCATTTTAATTTTTAATTTATAATGTAATCAACATTCAATTAAATTAGACCACTTTTGATTTAGTCGATTTTATACTGTCATTGCCTTTCAAATCAAGTTGAACTATTTTTAGAAACAAAAATCGGTAATCAATTTGAGGATCAGATGAAAACTTTTCTAACTCTTATTCTATTTATTCCTTTTATACTTTTTGCTCAAACCAAACATCCGTTGACAGTAGATGACTTATGGTCAATGAAAAGAATTGGCACATTCGATCTATCGCCTGATAATAAAACAATTGCTTTTTCTGTTACTACATACAGCATGGAAGAGAACAAGGGCAACAGTGATATTTATTTGATTGAAGCTGACGGCACAAATCTGCGCCCGCTGAAAAACTCGTCAAAGAATGAATCGTCTCCAAAATTCTCTGCTGATGGAAAAAGGATTGCATTTCTTGTTGATGATCAAATTCATACTTGTAATATTGATGGCTCTGACGATCAACAAGTAACTGATTTATATACCGGAGTGGATGATTTTCGCTGGTCACATGACGGCAAAAAATTTCTAATTATTTCTTCTGTTTATCCTGATTGCGGATCGCAAGACTGTGATAAAAAGAAAGATGAAATGAAAAAAGAAACTAAAGCAAATGTCAGAGTTATTACGCATTTAATGTATCGTCAATGGAACCGGTGGCTGAATGATAAAAGAAGTCATTTGTTTTTATTAGATACGGGGTCGAAAGAATATTATGATTTAAATTACTTAATGCACAATGATGTTCCACCACTGGATTTGGGAAGCGAAAATGATTTTAACTTTTCACCGGACGATAAAGAAATTTCTTTTACAATGAATCCGAATTCAGTGGTTGCTACAAGCACGAATAATGAAGTTTACGTTGTAAATATTAACGATGTAAAAAAAGATGCAAAAGCTCCGGAAAAGAAAATTTCAGAAAGCAAGGGAAATGATAATCAGCCTATTTTTTCGCCTGATGGGAAATATATTGCATTCACTTCGATGATTGTACCGGGACACGAATCCGATCAACAGTTTTTAATTTTGTACGATAGACAATCTGGTAAATTAAAAAATATCACCAAAGGTTTTGATAGATCGATAAGTGAAATTGTTTGGTCGCCGGATTCCAAAGAAATTTATTTCACGGCGAATAATGAAATCTTCAATTCGGTTTATAAAATTGCTATCAACACCGGTAAGATAAAACTGATTCTGAAAGATCACAGCAACACCGGATTAGTTTTGTCATCTGATGGAAAGACAATTTACTTCAAACAGCAAAAATCAACTCTTCCATACGAAATTTTTTCAATGAACAATGACGGAGGAGATATAAAACAAATTACGTATATGAATAAAGATCTTTTAGCTAACATTGAAATGACTCCGCTTGAAACTTTTTGGTGCAACGGCGCTGACGGAAAGAAGGTTCAATCTATTTTGGTTAAGCCGCCGTTTTTCGATCCTGCAAAAAAATATCCAATGATATTTCTTATTCACGGTGGGCCGCAAGGACATTGGGAAGATGATTTTCATTATCGATGGAACACAGAATTGTTTGCATCAAAAGGATATGTTGTTGTCGCTCCGAATCCAACCGGCAGTACAGGTTACGGTCAACAATTTACAAATGATGTTTCAAAAAACTGGGGCGGAAGACCTTATCAAGATTTAATGGATGTTTATGATTATGCAGTGAAGAATTTTAAATATATAGATTCCAAAAACACATTTGCGGCAGGCGCTTCTTATGGCGGTTACATGATCAACTGGATTGAAGGACACACTAGCCGCTTCAATGCCATGGTTTCTCATGACGGTGTTTTCAATACTATCAGTGAGTGGGGAACAACCGAAGAACTCTGGTTTCCCGAATGGGAATTTGGAGGAACGCCATGGCAGAATAAAAGTCTTTATGAAAAATGGAATCCGGCAAACTTTATAAAGAACGCCAAAACTCCATTATTGATTGTTGAAGGCGCGCATGATTATCGTGTTCCGGAAGAACAAGCTTTTCAATTATTTTCTTCATTGCAAAGATTAGGCGTCGAAAGTAAATTTTTGTATTTCCCGGAAGAATTTCATTTTGTAATTAAACCTCAAGATGCACGCTTCTGGTGGAATTCAGTTTTTGATTGGTATGAGAAACATAAAAAATAGGAGGAGTTATG
>JAMCWE010000140.1 GCA_023475265.1 Bacteroidota bacterium | reverse complement strand
CCAACTCCCCAAACCCAACCTTCGCCTCACAACCAAGCTTTGTTTGCTTTACACAAATAGCAGATCAATAGGACTAAGGTTATTTTATAAACCAAAAAAAATGACAGTGGCATTAAGCATAATTTAATTTTCTACCTTTAGGTTTTGGAATCTTTCTGCCGTTATTTTTTGCAGTTTCAATCCACTCTTGTATTATTATTTGAACATTTTGTAATGCATCCTGGTATGTTGTTCCATCCGCCATGCATCCGGGCAGTTCAGGAACTTCTGCTAAGTATGCTTTATCTTCTTCACTCCAATATATTAGCACTTCATATTTAGCCATTGCTTCGCTCCAACATTAATTTATATTTTAAAATCAGATTCCTAACTTGTTTCACTTGGTAGGGTTTAGCTTTACCATCCCTTTGAGGCTGTACATTAATAATCTCGATGATACCGGCTTTCGAATAAATAAAATGATCACCTTTAATTCTCTCCTTAAAACCAAGCAACTGAATAAGCTTTTTTAAGTCAGAAAATTTAATATTAGAATCACTGGTGCCGCTTAAGACTTTTTCAAAAATTTTTTTCATGTATTAAAGTAATATTTTTTTAGAACCTCGTAATTTTTTTGATCCGTTTTATTCATATTCCTTTTACAATTACACAGTTAAACACTTCCACAGTTACACGATTCAACGATTCCACAACTACAACTCCGCCAAAGGCGGATCCACAACTCAACTAATAACCTTTCCTCAACGTCTTGTCCAAGTCCGCTTTCACCATAATTTTCACAAGCTCCTCAAACCTAACCTTCGCTTCCCATCCCAGCTTTTTCTTCACTTTTCTAGCGTCCCCAATCAAATAATCCACTTCCGTTGGTCGGTAATAACTTGGCGACACCTCAACAACCACATCCCCAGTTTTGAGTTTTGAGTTATGAGTTTTTGACTCTAGCTTTTCACTCATCACTTTTAACTGTTCACTATTCACTGTCCTCACAATTCCTTGCTCATGCTCTCCCTTTCCTTTCCATTCTAACTCAATCCCTACTTCCCTAAACGCTAACTCACAAAATTCCCTAATAGTATGACTTTCTCCTGTCGCCAATACAAAATCTTCAGCAGAATTGCATTGTAGCATTCTCCACATTCCCTCACAATATTCCGGAGCGTAACCCCAATCACGTTTAGCGTCTATGTTTCCTAAAACCAGTTTATCTTGCAATCCCAAAACAATTCTAGCAACAGCTCTCGTTGTTTTTCTAGTAACAAATGTTTCTCCTCGTCGCGGGGATTCATGGTTGAATAAAATTCCATTGACCGCAAAAAGATTATATGCTTCTCTGTAGTTTTTAACAATCCAATATCCATATAACTTCGCTACTCCGTAAGGTGAACGGGGATAGAACGGCGTGTTCTCATTTTGAGGTATCTCCTGCACTTTTCCGAAGAGTTCAGAGCTTGATGCTTGATAGAATTTTGCATGCTTTCCCAATCCGGTTTCTCGCATCGCATCTAAAAACCGCAGCGTACCCAATGCGTCCACTTGCGCAGTATAATCCGGCACTTCAAAAGAGACTTTAACATGGCTCTGCGCTGCAAGATTATATATTTCGTCAGGTGCAATTTTTTCAAGTAACCTGTTCAAACTGCTCGTATCGACAACATCCCCATAATGAAGAAATAATTTCTTCCCGCTTATTTCCGGATTGTTATATAGATGGTCTATCCTTCCTGTATTGAATGAACTGCTTCTTCTAATTATTCCATGCACCTCATAGCCTTTCTCAAGTAGCAATTCGGTAAGGTAACTTCCATCTTGTCCCGTGATGCCCGTAATAAGTGCTTTTTTCATTTTGTAATTTGCATTTTTTTGTAGGGAACGGTTTATAACCGTTCCTCCTTCTTTCTATTTTATCTAATTAAAGCAGTTATTTTGCTCAGCATATTTTTATCAAATTTGCAAAGTTGAAAGACCATAAACTTCAAATGCCGTTTCAATTACTGATTTTCAAATTGGCATCTCTTTAAACGATTTGTACATCTCAACCTTAAATTTTACCTAGTCTTCAAATGATTTAATTTCAGTTTTCATAGAATTTTCAATCCCCTAACCCCAAATCCCTAATGCCACACCACAGTCAGCACAGAATTATAATTGACCATCGGAAAATCAATCTGTCTCAAGTAGTCATTCTCTGCGTTATTAGTATCCCCAAACCAATCAGTGGAATTAACTGTTATAGTCTCTTCGAGAGAATCTAAATAATCGGTTTTCTCTTTCATAAACTGTTTGTACACAATTCGTTCTGCAACCCGGAATTACATTGTGTATAACCTACCTCCTCTCCCTCTGGGAGAGGGCGAGTCCAGAACTTGTTTCTGGACCGGGTGAGGGCTCTCTCATTAAAGAAATGTCCCATTTCATGAGCAATCACGTAACGCTTCTGGTATTCATTTTCCAAATTATTGCTTAACGTAATAATGCCTTCATACTTGTTAAAGACAATCT
Source organism: Bacteroidota bacterium (assembly GCA_023475265.1). GTDB lineage: Bacteria > Bacteroidota > Ignavibacteria > Ignavibacteriales > Ignavibacteriaceae > FEN-1297. The sequence continues at coordinate 8,084 of JAMCWE010000140.1, read as the reverse complement.
TACCCTGGTAGTCGTCCGTTGTTTCATACTTTAGATTTAAGTTTTCTGCATAAAGCAATTCGATAAGATCTATTTCGGCTGGACTATTGTAACCGTATTTTTTAATTAATCTTCTTGCTCTTTGTACCGGTTTTGGAATCATCTTCCCCCTATGTTTCTCGCGAGTTAAAAAAATTACCTTTTCGTTTTTCTATGGCATCAAATATTTGGTGCCCATCAGTGTTACGCTAGCAGAATCAGAACTAGTATATTAGGTTAACCTCAAAAGAATTTAATAAATAACGACCTCAAAAAAAATGGCGTAAAAAGAAAGAGTGAGAAATGCGTTAAATGGAAATTTCTGCTTGAAGTCATGATAATTCCAATCTAACTATTAACTATCGTGACGAGTTTAATTTCCATAGCATTTCGAAAGGATTCTTAGCCATTTTTTTGCACCTGTCCCGATGATCTTTATCGGAAGTCGATGTTCTTTTGTTGAAGCTTGTCGCGCAGTCTTTATGCGGGATTCTTCAAAGAAAAGAAGAAGAGAATAGTTTTTCAGTCTTGTTCTGGTGCCCGCCCGCCCTTGATTTGGGATTTCATTTCCCGGATTTCACCCAATATTCATTTTCCTCTGCTATCAACTAACAACCAATCCCAAATGACCAATGACCGCTGACTAAAAATCACAACGTTCCTCTGTTTTTTTACAACAACCTCTCACAATGCTGAACTTACATTCTCTTCCGTTAAAATTTTCTTTATTATTTTTTTCAATTTAGGTATTTCGTTTACACAGACCTCAAACACTATATCGTTATTCAGATCAAAATAATGATGGGATAAAACATCTCTCATACCCATTGCTTTTTTCCACCCAAATTCCGTATAATTTTTTAACAATGTTTTCTTAGTAACTTTATCTAGATTTTTTATACTTTCACCTAAAGCGATGAGTTGCATGCAAATCGAATCCAGCTTCTCTAGATTTCTTTCGCTTCTTAAAAAATCCGTTGCAGATCTTATCGTTTTCATTCTTCTCTCAATCCGACTGACAGAAGTCAAAATCTGATTAAGAATTTCAACTACTAATTCTCTATTATACATATACTCCGTTGTCTTCAATTTGCTTTTTAAGATATGGGTTCATTGACTTTCTAATAGCGACTATATCTACTTTCTTATGCAATAATTTTTCTACATCTTCTTTGATACCGATCAAATCGAACATACGTATTGGCTCAAGCCGTAAAAAGATATCAATGTCGCTGCTTTTTGTATTAGTTCCTTTGGCAAATGAACCAAAAATTCCTAACTCTTTAATAACATCTTTGTATTCGGAGTTTGATTTATATTTTTTTAGTATTGAGATAATGTTTTTTGCGTCCATAATAAACGTTAATTCTTAATATTATCATTGGCAAAATAATTTTTACAAATCACTATTTCCATAACTATATTTCATGGGGCAGACAAACTCGTTCGCTTCCCTTTCTTTCCTCATTTCACTTACTAACGCCAAGTCATTGCCATTACAAGTCATCGAGCTATTAAATTTTATCATTTATAATTTCTAATTTTTCATTCCCGACTTGTCCGCTCACCAGCCTTCTTAATTTATCATTTCTAATTTTGAATTTCTCATTAAAGAAATGCCCGCGTGTTTATTAAAAACAATTTTTCCTTGGTAGCTGTCGGAAGATTCATACTTAAGATACAATCCTTCTGCATAAAGTAAATCAATAAGATCAATTTCATCCGGACTTTCATAACCGTATTTTCTAATTAATCTTCTTGCTCTTTGTACCGGTTTTGGAATCATCTTCCCCCATTATTTTTAGTAATTGGTAATTAGTATTGAGTACGGAGTAAAGAGCACCCCGGATTTATCTGCTCAAATAAAAACAGACAAAAATGAGCATTGAATTTGAAACAGTTTTTTAACTTTTTGTTATTATGATAAAACCTATCAGCAGATATCATTAATTTTCTAAATTCCAAATTCTTTTATAAGCATCAAATGTTTTTTTACGGATTTTACTAAATTCAAAATCAATTTTTTGCAATTCGATAATTACTTTTATTTTATCTTCAAAGGTCATTTGGGATCTATTCAAATGGTATCTTTGCTTTTGTTCCGATATAATATTTTTATAATTATTATCCATAATATTTTTGTCTAAATCCCTTATACCTATTTTCTAAATTAAATTTCTTAATTAAATTTTCAAATAATTCAGAAGAGTAAGGACATTCTTCAAAAAACTTAATCAATCTTTCTTTATCTTTAACTCTATATACGTCAAGCATAATTGCCATCAAATATTCAGCTCCAACTATATTGGTCTTTACACCGTACAATTCCACCTGCTGGGATTCTATTACAGCTTCTTTGATCAATTCATTATATGCAGGTAAAAATTGAACGGGAATACCTTCTATTATTATATGCTCTTCAACAGATTCATACCTATTAGCTTTAGCCCAGTCATAAATTGGTTCAAGCGATAGTAATGATTTCCCTTTCTCATCCATTATAACTAGCAGATCCAGATCGTAAGTCAATCCTGCTTCTATATAATAAAAGTGTGCAATTCCTCCGCCTAAGGCGTACCTTTCAATAATTTTTTGATCACAAAGGTCATTAATTTTTTGGAGTGTCTTCTTCAATTTCTATCTACAATAGTGTGGTTAGCCCCGACAGATTATCAGTTCTGGTTGATATCACGAATTTTTACAAAGCTAAATTCAAATCTCATAAGCCAACATTAAAAACTTACCTCTTTATTCTGTGCTGCTTCTGTCTTGAGGGCGCTTCTAAAAACTTCAAAACTAATCCGCGTGAATCCGTTTTATCCGCGTTTATCTGTGTCCTGTTCTTTATAAAATAGTTTTTAGAAGTGTCCTTGAGTTTATCAAAAAGCCGCTCTCATCTGTCCTGAGTAAAACGCTTGTCCGCCGTGGCGGGAAGGGCTCACCGAGGGACAGCTAACTGCTAAAAGCTAATTTCTACTACCTTTTCTTTCCCTTCATTCTCTTCAAAAGTTTTACATCCTCTTCAATATCATCATCGCTTCCATTACCATTCTTTTTTCTGTACCCGAATTGTGCTAGCCCGTTTATATCTTCAATTCCATCATCATTGTTCACATGACTTAAACCATAAACCAGCTTCTCAAATTCTTCCTTGCGCTTCCTTCCCTTTTCAATCGCCAGTTCTGCTTTTTTCTTTCTCAAAAATTCAGCGCCTTTTTTTTTAATTCCTTTAACATCTACTCCCGCTTTCATTAACTCTTTACCGGCTTCCTCCTCGGTAAGTACATCATAATCCAAATAAAACTCAGTAAAATTCTTAATTAATTCCCCGTTTGACATTTTATTATACCCCTCAGCAAGTTTTTGTCTATTTTTTTATAGATTCTAACCGGTTGTGTGAATTAGATTACAATAATAAGAAAATGAGGGCAAAAGTAATTGTTCAAAATTTCATCAGCGTAAATCATAAAAAATCCGTTTGATCAGCGTTCTATTTTTCGAGTAAATAATTACTTTTGCCCAGTATTAATCAACTTTTATTTTTAATTCACACAACGGGTAGATTCTATTAAAAATTCTCTTTTTTGCTGCTTCTATACTCTTCACTTTAACATTCATTTCTTCGGCAATTTCTTTGTTCTGTTTCCCTTCCAAAATTTTTTCAAGAATCGAAATCTCATTACCTTCTTTCACCCTATCAAATAATCCAAAAATCTTTCCCCTCAATTCTCAATTCTCCATTCTCAATTCCCAATTGTATCTCATCATACTCCGTACTGCAATAAGAATCAATGTAACCCGTTTTTCTCTTTTCATTTTGTTCTGAAGAATCGGCATACAGGTCTTCTACTAATTCTTCTTTCCTATTTAGACGGAGATGATTGATTAATTTGAATCTTAGATGATAGTAAACCGAACCCTTGAAAGCTCTGTAGTCTTTTAGAAAACAAGTTTTCCCTTCGGAAATTTTTTCAAGCACTTCGAATACAAGGTCTTCAGGCTGCTTTGTTTTGAAAATGGAATCGTTGCCGTTTGCAAATCTAAGACAATAGAATACGGCATTGTAGAGATCATGTTTGACAAACTTTGAAATATGTTTGAGAACTTCTTCATTTACAGGCATCCACTTTTCCCCTCCATTTTGTTGAGAGTTATATACTTTTAAACAACCTCAACTTTCGCATTTTTCCATTTTTAACCACAGATTTCACGGATTCTCACAGAACTATCTGTGTTGAACCTGTCCCGCAGTTCGCGTTTTTCATGCTGTTTATGTCCCGACGTTCTTTGTCGAGCTCCTACAATCCTAAAATCATCAATCCTCAAATCCTCAATCCAAAAATCTGCCTGTCACGCATGTTTTCTAGCGGGATGGTTAAACTTTTTTCCCCCCACAAAATTGTTCATCTCGAGTTGTTTAAACATCTAACAAATGGACATCATCAATGCATTCATTCGTAATAAACTCGTTACAAACTCGTCTCATAGTCGTTTACAAGTCGCTTAAGCATAATAGCATTCCCTCTTCATCACTCAAAACATGTCCTGAGCGGAGCGAAGGATCAATTCTCAACACTCCATTTCGCGCTCCCCCAACTTAAATTCAACAAAACACTCATGACACAAAACCATGCCCTGAGCGACCTGCCTCGCCGACTAGGCGGGAGCGAAGGGTCATAATTAAAAATTCATAAATCATCATTGGAGCAAAAAATGGCAGAATTAAATAAACAAATGTTTGGCAATCTAAAAGGAAAATTCGGTAAAGCTGTTTTCCGTCAACGCAACGGAAAAAACTATATTGCGCAGCGCCCGGATTCCTATACAACTCCTTCAACGGAAGCATTTCAAAAACGCACAAATAAATTTAGACTTACTTCCAAAATTGCAGCCGTAATCAATTCTGTACCAGCACTTAAAGAAATCTGGCTCGCTACAACTCCCAATGATCTGTCTCCGTATAATTATTTGATTTCAGTGAACTACCAGGCGGTAAACGGCGATACAATTTCCGGCTTACTTAAGATTGTCCCCGAATCAAAAGTGGGTGTAAGATTAGATACAATGACTCTTACTGCCGATAAACTTAGCATTAAACTGCTTCCTTTAACCGCGGCATCTCTAATCGATTCTGTATTGGAAAAGAAAGTACAGAGCATCTCTATCATATTTCTAAGCAATCCTCTTTCTGAAGACATTGAAAAGTTTGAAGTGATTCCGCTGCTTTCATCGTCAAAGATATTCGATCTGGAGAATGCTTTGACTTTCGATTGTAACATTTCGACGGCTCTTGAAGAAAAAATTGCCAAGTATGGCAATAAAAATATTTATACCACTTTAATTACTTACAACGAGAATGATGCGGTTGTTAATTATTCAGGCACGTTTTCATTCGTCATCGTATAATCTATTCACACTGGGTCCGGGGATAGCCGTTTCTCCGTATCCGGTATATTTATTAATTTTTTACTTGGCTGTCACTGCTTGTCCGGCTTAGACGGAAACCATTTCGTGACAGAAATAGTTTCGGTCGTGGTTTGGAACGTAACAGCCCGGTAAATTTATTTTAGAAGAGCTCACGGGTTTCACCTTTCACTTTTCACGATCACAAATTCATATTTCACGCCTTATTAAGCATCCTGTATCTAGTATCCAACAACTTTTATTCTTTGTCCCTTTGTTACTATTTTTTTAATTTCCTTCATCCATGCAACCATTCATTCTTTAATCCCACTCACGCTTCATCCTTTGCCTTTCGCTTGTTACGTCCATACAATCATGCGCATCAGCTCATTCAATTTTATACGCCGTCCTTCCTTCCCGCTCCTCTGCTCTTCACTCAATCACTCATCTTAAGATCTAAATACTAACTACTCCATACTAATTACTGCTTCCAAGACCCTGCTCCGCTTCTTCAGTCCCATTGCCTGAAATCCAAAAGGGGTATTTTAAAATTATCCCCCGGAAGAAGAGAAGTAATAATATTTTCAATCACAATCTGAAACTATTAACACCTTCTAATGATATGTGGCTGTTTTGGAACCAGCAAAAATCCGATTCCAATTTATATAATAAAATTACATTGTCAACTTGATTTTCAAAAAAAAATATTTTTGCATAAGCTAAATAATCCGTTTTTTCGTCCCCTGCTTTTTACTCTGCTTACTGCTATTATCAAATGACCATTACCTAATGCCGCTCCCTACCTCGATGCATTTATTTATGGAAACTAAATCCTTTGGCGAAGCCATCCCTTCAGGACAATCATTCCATTTTTCCTTCTTTAATTCCACTCATTCCTTATCAAGCATCCAGTATCTGCAATCACCTCATCTCTTCTCTTCACTCAATCACTTTACACTAATCTTCAAGTCTAACCACTCCCTACTAACTACCGCTTTTTAGTAGAGTTCACGGTCGTAGTTTCTCCAAGAGATGTTTTGTAATCATTCTGCTTATGGAGTTTACGGCTCATAGTTCTTAGTGATTGGTTCTTGGTTGAGGAAACGGGATAAAACAATTCTCAGATTATATTTTTAATGGAACTGATTAGGCTTGAAAGCATTTTTCCAATTTCATGTCAAAGCAAAATCCCGCATCTTATTTTTCTTATCCGATCTCTGCCATGGTTGCTGAGCTAAGTAAAAGCACTGCCGTCTGTTTTTTGTATGTGGTTTGTCATCTGTCATCCCTACTCTATACTCCTTACTTCATACTCTCTATACTGCCCTCCGCCTTCTGCCTCTTTCTCTAAGGATTCTGCCAAGCGGGCTGGAATAAATTATGTGCGTATCTTTGTTTTAAGTAATTTGGTTTTTTTTTGTGCTTTGGAGGCTCGGAATGTATTTTTTACATATCCCGAAACACTTTTATATTCTTCTAAAGTATCAAATTCTTTCTCCGGCACTTCTACTCCACCCATTGCTTTAAGTTTTTTCTCAATATCTTCAATCGTTAAAGTTTTCTTTCTCATTACTTTTATTCTCCGTTCCTATTTAAAAAAGCACTTATAAACTCATTATAGTTATTCTTAATCAAATCAACAGCTATAGATAGCGCTTCTTTATTTGTCAAATAGTCGACTTTCACCACCTCAATTTTATTTCCATTTTTGTCAAGCTTGTCCATATGTGGATAACCGTGTGCATTGTCAAACCTCAAGACTTGCATCCATTCATTTTTGTTTTCTTTGAAGTTTTTTATTTTAGTCTCCAGTACAACTACAAAATTTATAATCTCTGTTTTCTCCCTCTGGAAAACTACGATTATTCTAGAATCCTTATCAAGTTGTATTTTTATCACTTTTTTAATCATATTTTACTTGGCTGTCACTGCTTGTCCGGCTTAGACGGAAACCATTTCGTGACAGAAATCTTCTCTGCACTTTTACCTCGCCGATTGCTGGCGGGCTTGTCCGGTATTTTTTCGACGGATTCTTTTGACGGGCATGTTTCGACTCGCATCTTTGAAATAATCGCGACTTCAAACTTCATTAATAACTTGTCTTTCGTGGTTAATAAGTTTTTGTATTACAATTAATTTATATCTGAAATGATCTTTTTTATTGTATTCTGTAATTGAGGCAGTTTTTTTTGAATTGTTTCGAAAACAATTTCAGCATCTATATCGAAGTAGTGATGAGTTATCACATCTCTCATGCCTTTAACAGCCTTCCAATCAACTGCTTGATAATTCTCTAATAGTTTTTGCGATGTTATTTTATCCAATTCTTTTAATGCTTCGCCGATATTTATAAACTGCATGCAGATGCTGTCCAATTTTTCAAGTCCATCATCATCCTTAAGAAAATCATCAAAGGATTTTATTTCATGGCTTCTCTTTAATATTATACCAATTGACCATGCGGCATTATTTAGGATTTCTAGAACTAATTCTTTATCGTATGTATAAGACATCTTTTTGGATTCTGTTTTTAAGCAATCTGTTCATGCTTTTTCTGATTCTTATAATATCTACATTCTTTTTAAATATTTCCTGAAGAAAACTTTTGAGTGATGAAATAACAAAAAGATCTGGCTTTTGCATATCAACTACAATATCTATGT